>NZ_JBHIKW010000009.1:0-240079 GCF_042138895.1 Cedecea selenatireducens
AGACCTGGCCACGCAGTCTGCGAACGACACCAACAGCGCAGACGATCGTAAAGCGATCAACGCCGAGCTGGATGAACTGAACAAAGAGCTGGGCAATATCATGACCAACACCTCTTTCGGTGGCGATAAGATGTTTGGTGCAGGCGGCAAGCTGAGCGCCGACATGAACTTCCAGATTGGTGCCAGCACCGGGGAAGGCATGACGGTGAATCTGGGTACGCAGTTGACCGGTGTATCTGGTGGTATGGGCGGTATTACTACGGCTATCACCACGCTGAGCGGTACCGGGAACGCGGCCAACGCCAAGGCACTGATGACCTCTCTGGAAACGGGTCTGAAAGCTGTGGGCGAAATGCGTTCCGGGCTGGGGGCGAACATCAACCGTCTGGGCCACACCGCCGCGAACCTGGCCAACATGAAAGATAACACCGAGCTGGCGCTGGGCAACATTCAGGATGCCGACTTCGCAAGCGAAGCGTCTTCCATGACCCGCAACCAGATGCTGGCGCAGACCAGCATGTCGATGCTGAAGCAGTCCAACAGCATGTCCGGCATGGTGATGTCTCTGCTGGGCTAAGGCTTGCGAGATGGCAAAAAAACACCGCTTTAGGGCGGTGTTTTTGTATCTGAAGACCGCGCAACGGTTTCCTCCTGTGCGGAAATACACTTTCCCCTTATCAATTAATTTATTGATTTTATTGATATAAAAAACTGGCACGGTACTTGCTAACGTAATGGCATATTACGTTCGGCTAGCCCTACGTGCCCGCATTCCCGGAGATAAAAAATGTCTGATTTGACCAGCCTGGATCCTCAAAACCTGGCCACGCAGCTTGCGGGCTATGACATCGCCGCCATGCAGACGGCGCTGAAAAAACAGACCAGCTCTCTGACCGCCCAAAAAGCCGCATTAACGGCGTTACGTACCGCAATGAGTGATTTCCGCACGGCGTTGACCGGGCTGAACAAAACCGACAGCGGCATGCTGCAAAACGTGGCGACGACCAACGTTGAAGGCGTAGCTACCGTAACGGCGGGAAGCAAAGCTCAGAAGGGGACTTACAACCTGTTTGTTGAGCAGCTGGCGTCCGCCCACCAGATTGCGTTCGATGACATGACCGACGAGTCGATCAAGAACGCGACCGGCACGATGACTATCACCATTAACGGCAAGTCGATGGACGTTGAGATGGACGGTCTGGAGTCGATGTCTGACCTGACCAAAAAGATCAATACCAATAGCGATAAAGATGCGCCAGGGGTAACCGCCTCCCTGATTCGCACCGACGGTAAAGTCAGCCTGATGCTGAGCAGCGATGAAAGTGGGGCCGACAATATCGTTGAGCTGGATACCAGCAAAATGGACGCCGCCAGCGCGCAAAAGTTTAGCGTGTCGGAAACGATAACCAGCGCGCAAAACGCAAAGTTCAGGCTCGGTGAGAGCGGCAAAGTCTATGAAAGCAGTTCAAATACTCTCGATAAGCTTATCGACGGCGTCACCATTGAGCTGACGAAGGCGCAAAAAACCGGCGATGAGCCGCTGCGCATTAATATCGGCGTGGACAACACCGCAACCAAAGAGCAGATGCAGAGCTTTGTGGATGCGTTTAATACCTTGAAAACCGAACTCGGCAAGCTGACCAACAGCGGCAGCGACGGGAAAGATCGCGGCGCGTTTGCCGGCGATGCCGGGATTGCCTCGCTGGAAAGGGATCTGAATAACCTGCTGCGCCAGACCTTCGGCGACAAAAATATGACCGACTACGGCATTACCGCCGGCCGGGACGGCAATTTATCTATCGACAGCACCAAGCTCGACAAGGCCCTGCAGAACGATCCTCAAGGGCTGAACGATCTGTTCAACGGCAACAACGGGCTGATTAAGAGCATGGATAAGTCGCTGGATAAATACCTCAATACCTCTAACGGGCTGCTGAAAGGACGACAGGAAACTCTGGATCGCCAGCAGTCAGAAATTGACACCAAAACCGACAAGATTCAGACGCGCTATGAAACCTCTTATAACCGCTATCTGAAACAGTTCACCCAGCTGCAGTCCATTATGACGCAGATGAGTAACACCATGAGTATGTTTGGCCTGGCCTAAGGGAGAGTCAGTTATGTATGGAAATGAGCAGGAGGCCCTCGGCCAGTATCAGCAGTCCGATCTGGCCATTCAGGCCGCAGCGGCAAGTCCACATCAGCTGGTGCTGATGCTGTTTAACGGCCTGATGGACGAGCTGGTTCGCGCCAGGAGCCACATTGCCGCTTGCCGCTACGAGCGCAAAGTGCAGAGCATCAATAAATGTATCGATATTCTCAACGCGCTCACCAGCGCGCTGGATTATGAAAAAGGCGGCGATTTGGCGTTAAGCCTCGCCAATCTTTACGACTATTGCGTGTATCGCCTGTATGACGCGAGCCACAAGCTTTCCGTTGAGTACATTGACGAGGTGGAAAAGATCCTCGGCAACCTGCAGGACGGGTGGCAAAAAATGGGCCAGCAGCATGGATGATATTCAGGTCATCCACTTTCTGACGCGTGCGCTGGAGGTGGCGGCAGAAAACGAAAACTGGTCGCAGGTGCAGGAAGTGGACAAGCAAATTGCCTCGTTTCTGGCCTCTTTAGCGCGTAACCCGCTGAGCGATGAGAAGCGGGTTGCGCTGGAGGCGCTGCGCCGTATGCATCGCAAAGTGAATGACAAGTGCCGCCTGAAAAGCGAAGAGCTTGAGCGAAAAATGGCGCTACAGCGTCGCAATCAGGAAGGCATTGCTGCCTATGCGGCCTTTATGGATGAGGGGGACATTCGATGATGAATATCAGTTCTGCCTCCATCTTGCTGCACGACGCGCCGGTAACAACCGTCTCAGGGGTTATGCCAGGCGTAGAAGGCGTTGCTACTCCGCAGGGCATCACTACAGCTGCTTCCGGTTTGCAGGCTGCGGTATCCGCACCACCGCTCTTTACGCAGGCATTACTCAACGTGCTGCAAGCCGTGCCGGCAGGTGAGGCTGGGCTGGAAACCGTCGATGCGGATAACGCCGTGATGGAAGAAGAAACTGCTGACACCACGGTAAGCGTGGACGCGCCCGTAGCGCTTCTCCAGCAAATTCTTGATGGGCTGCTTACGGTGAATGCAGCTTCTGCCGCGCCGGCTAATCCTGTCGCTAACGCGGTGGCGGATGCCGTTAATCCAGCACGGCCGGGCGGTGCGCAGCCTTCTCTCGCGGGCCTGCACGGCGTGAGAGCACCGGTCCAACAACCTGCTTCAACGCTGGCCGAGGCCGGTACGTTACCGCTTATGCAGCCGGTGACGTTAAAAAGCACGGAGTCTGTCGCCGTTCAGCCAATGTTAAACATGGGCGAAAACGTGGCTATCTCCACGGCACGTCCGTCGGTTCAGCCTGGCGCTATGGGGAAAGAAACGCCGTCCATGTCGCCAACCGTCAAGCTGGATCCTGAACCTTCGCGCTGGGCTCAACAGCTTCAGTCTGCCCTGGGCGAGCGTTTACAGGTACAGGTTAAGGACCAGATTCAGCACGCGACTATCCGTCTCGACCCGCCGGAAATGGGCAAGATAGACATTGCCGTGCAGATCGAAAATGGCCGCGTGCAGGTCACGATTAATGCCAGCCAGGGGGAGGTTTACCGCGCGCTTCAGCAGGTCAGTAACGACTTACGTCAGAGCCTGACCGAGCAGAATTTTGTGCAGGTGAACGTCCAGGTTTCCTCTCAAAATGGACAGCGCGATGGCCAGCATCAATCGGCGCCACAGAAGCAGCCACAGGATGTTATGGCTGCCGTAAGCATTGAGGCGGATGCGAGCGCGCGCCGTGAAGATGCCTCCGTTCTACTGACCGTTTAAACACAGAAGATTATGACAATAAAAACTTTTTCTCTGGGGCTGCTCATTGCCCTTATTGCGGCCGCGTTTGCGGCGGTTTTGACCATAGTGGGTACTCACGTGCTGACCAAAGAGGACGGGGCAAGCGGCATGCTGACCTCGTTGTTCAGCTCTTCGGATGTAAAGCACGTTGAGTTTGTGGAAATCAAAAATGTGGTTATCACCCTGCAAAGCAACGGCAGCAAAGAGCGTTACCTGCTGCTTGAACTGGCGTTAGCGGCGGATGAGCCTCGCGACGTCCAGTTGATCAACGATATGTCCCCCGCGATACGCGGTGCGACGGTAAGCCTGCTGTCCGATATGGGCTACGAAACGGTGCGCGGTATGAGCGTTTCTGATCTTAAGAAAAGGCTTATGACGGCCTATACCGAGCGCTTTAAAAGCCTCAACAGCAAGATACCGTTCCGGGATGTGATCATCAGCAAGATGGTCTTTCAGTAAGTCACCACGGCGGTAAGAGAAATGATGGATTTTATTGCTGACGAGGCCCTGACGCCTGCGGAAGAGTCACGTTATGTGAATGCTTACTTACCGCTGGTGCATCGGGTTGTGAAGCAGCTTTCTTATCAGGCAAGCAGCGTGATGGACAGGGAAGATATGGAGCAAATTGCCCTGATGGGTCTGCTCACGTCTTTGCGTCGTTACGGTCATCCTGATGAACAGTTTGGGGCTTATGCCGTGCACCGTATTCGGGGCGCGGTTCTTGATGAGCTGCGTCAGCTTGACTGGCGTCCTCGCCGCCTGCGGCAAAAGACCCACAAGCTGAATGATGCCATCCGCGAGATAGCCCGCGAGCTGGGTCGTCCGCCTGGCTTTGTTGACCTTGCCGGGCGGCTGGAGATTACCGCCGAAGAGTATCAGGAGTATCTGCTGCTGGACTGCGCGAAGTCGATGGACAGCCTTGATGAGATTCTCAGTAGCGAAACGCATTCCGTCTCGCTGAATGGCCGGGATTTAGAAGAAGAAGTGATGGTGAGCCGAACGTTGAAAACCGCGCTGGCAAGCCTTGATGAACGTGAGCAAATGATTTTGACGCTGTACTACCAGCATGAAATGAGCCTGAAAGAGATAGCGCTGGTGCTGGGGCTGACGGAGGCACGTATCTGTCAGCTGAATAAAAAAATAGCGCAAAAAGTTGAGCAGTTTTTTTAGTGGTTTTTTGAGAAGTGGAAACTCATGCAAAAATTATTAGGTTTAGTGATCATTTTCGTCTGTGTCGTCGGCGGTTTTCTTATGTCAGGCGGGCGACTGGCTTCGTTCTGGCAGCCCGGTGAAATTATCATCATTTTGGGCGCAGGGTTTGGCGCTCTGGTGCTGGCTAACCCCAAACCTGTGCTGGCAGAAATGTACCGCCAGTTTCGCGGCGTGATGCGCAAAAACGAGCACACCGACGAATACCAGCGCCAGCTGCTGATGCTGCTGTTTGAGCTGCTTGAGCTGGTTCAGGACGGTGGACTTAAGGTGCTGGATGAGCACATTGAGGTCCCTGAGAGCAGCCCGCTGTTCCAAAAGTACCCGCTTATCCTGCGTGACAAAGCGCTGATCACCTTTATCTCGGATAACTTCCGCCTGATGGCGATGGGCAAAATTAACGAACACGAGCTTGAAGGGATCCTCGAGCAGGAGCTGGTGGCGATGGAAGAGGATCTGTTGCTGCCGTCGCGTTCGCTGCAGCGAATTGCTGAAGCGATGCCTGGATTCGGTATTTGTGCCGCGGTGCTTGGGATAATCATCACCATGCAGTCTATCGACGGCTCCATTGCCGTTATCGGGGTGAAGGTAGCGGCCGCGCTGGTGGGCACCTTCCTTGGGGTCTTCTTCTGTTACTGCCTGATGGATCCGATGGCTAACGCCATGGAGCAGCGTACTAAAAAACAGATGGCCGTGCTGGAGTGTGTGCGTACCGTGCTGGTGAATCACGTTGCCGGTAAACCGACGCTGCTAGCGGTAGATGCCGGGCGCAAAATGCTGCCGATGGACTCTAAGCCGACCTTTGCCACGCTGGACGGCTGGGTGAACCAGATGACGGGTGATGCGTAATGCGAGGTCACGGCAAAGGGCATACCACAATTATCAAACGCGCCTCGCGCAAAGGCCATGACGCGGTTCATGGCGGCGCGTGGAAGGTTGCGTTTGCCGACTTCACCCTCGCAATGATGGCGCTGTTTATGGTGCTGTGGATCATGGGGGCGGTCACCGAAGAAGAGCGTAAGGAGATTGTCTCTTTGCTTAACAGCGACTCGCTGTTTGAGGGCATGTCCGCCACGCCGATTACCCAGCCAGACGGCTCCGGCGGCAGCGTAACCATTCTGGCGGGCAAACCGAAGTCGAGTGATGCCAGCAGCGACATCAAGCAGGATGTTGCTGCCCTGCAGGCGTTAACCCAGCAGGCGAGTAAGGGAGAGAGCCTGAAAGACGTCAACCGCCGTTCGGAGCAGGAGATTGAGGATCTGGCTCGGGTTATCATGAAAATCACCTCCGCCTATGACGCCCAGTCCAACCTACAAATTGAAATTGTTCCGCAGGGGCTGCGTATCCTGGTTCAGGATGACCAAAAGCGGGAAATGTTCCAGCGCAGCAGCGCCATTCTGACGCCCTTTTTTAACCGCCTGCTGACGGAGTTTGCGACGGCGCTGAACTCTATCGACAACAAAATCATTATCACCGGGCATACCGATGCCACGCGTTTCCGCGACCAGGAGCTCTATAACAACTGGAATCTGTCCGGCGAACGCGCGATGCAGGCGCGCAAAGCGCTGACCAGGGGCGGGCTGGATAACGGGAAAGTGCTGCAGGTTAGCGGCATGGCAGACCAGATGTTGCTCGATCCTGAACATCCGCTCAGCTCGGCCAACCGCCGCATCGAGATCATGGTTTTGACCCATTCCGCGAGCGCTTCGCTGTACCAGTTCTTTGGTCAGCACGGCGAAAAAGTTCTTAAGCCGCTGGCCGAGCGCGTGGCGCAACAGCCGTCCCCGGCACGATAAGTTTTCAGGTATTTGATTTGCTGATTTTGATTTCCACCTCAATTGTCTCCACTTTACCGCCTGCGTCCGAACTCTCCCGACGCATGGCGGGATTTTTTTTTCTGCTGCTATTCGTCCTTTTCTCTTCTTCGGTCTGCGCCTCGCCCGGCAAGAAGCCTAAGCCTGTACAGAAGCCAATGCAGGCCGTGCAGCAGCAGAGTAAAGAATCCCGCGAACGGATGAAAAACCGTATGAGGCTGCTGAGCAGCGCTAAAAAGCGCCTTGCGCTTGTGCCGCCTACACCCGAACAGAAAAAACGGCAGGCTGCCGAAAAGCTGGCCGCTCGCGCCTTGAATCGTGAGCAGCTCGCCATGCATACCCGTTGGCGTCCTGGAATGATGGGCGGCTCTGAAGGCCTGTGGCCGCTGGCGACCGAGGCGCTGATGGCCGAGATGACGAGTCCTCGCGTGGAAGCTACTGTTCACAAGGTTATTCAGCGGCTCAAACTACAGTTGGGTAAACCCTATGTCTGGGGCGGGCAGACGCCGGACCAGGGCTTTGACTGCAGCGGGCTGATTTATTACGCCTATAACAAGCTGCTAAGCCAGAAGCTCCCGCGCACCGCCAACGGCATGTTCCAGGATCAAAGATTAAAGCGCATCAACCAACGCCAGCTTCAGCGCGGCGATCTGGTATTTTTCAGTATCAAAAGTCAGGATCGGGCGGATCACGTCGGGGTTTATCTTGGCGACGGGCAGTTTATTGAGGCGCCAAGAACCGGGTTGAATATCCGTATTAGCCAGCTGACGGACAATTACTGGCAGGATCATTTCCTGGGGGCGAAGCGGATTCTGATCGAGGAGGCGATTCTCTGAGGTTTGAGGGGGCGCTGGGATCTGTTTTTTATCATATTTGTCCGCGATTATGTAGGAGCCGCGCATATTCCGTTCACTTCCAGTCCTGGGTCGGCTGAGATGCGTTCCCGATGATCGCTCTCTTTCGCTGCTCCCGGCAGCTCAACCCCGCCTGAGTTGGGTCATAGTCGGGGGCGATGAGAGCCGGGAACAAATCTTCCCCTCACCCCAGCCCTCTCCCCAAAGGGGAGAGGGGGAAAACAGACGATGGGGTACATTATTTATTCCCTCTCCCTTCCAGGGAGAGGGTTAGGGTGAGGGAAAAATATTAAGCCCAGCGCTTAATGATAATAGAGGTATTGATCCCCCCGAAGGCGAAGTTATTGCTCTGCAAATACTCGCAGTCAATCTGGCGTGCTTCACCCATGATGTAGTCCAGCGCGCCGCAGTGCTCGTCCGGTTTGCTCAGGTTGAGGGTAGGGGCGAACCAGCCTTCACGCATCATCTGCAGGCTCATCCAGGCCTCAAGCGCGCCGCAGGCACCCAGCGTGTGGCCGAAATAGCTTTTCAGCGAAGAAATCGGCACGTTGTCGCCATAGATTGCCGCCGTAGCCAGGCTCTCAGCAATATCGCCCCGGTCGGTCGCCGTGCCGTGAGCCGAGATATAACCCATATCCAGCGCGCTCAGCCCGGCCATTTTCAACGACTGTTCCATGCAGATTTGCATGGTTTCGCGCTGTGGCTGGGTGATGTGCGCGGCATCGCAGTTGGTGGCAAAGCCGACGATTTCACCGTAGATGGTCGCGCCGCGTGCTTTCGCATGCTCCAGCTCTTCCAGAATCAGCGTACCCGCGCCTTCGCCGATCACCAGGCCGTCGCGCTGCTGGTCGAAAGGTGAAGGTGTGGTTTTGGGCCGATCGTTGCGCTGGCTGGTGGCAAACAGGGTATCGAATACCGCGGCCTCGGAAGGGCAAAGCTCTTCTGCCCCGCCGGCAACCATCACCGTCTGATAGCCGTGACGAATGGCTTCCCACGCGTAGCCAATGGCCTGGCTGCCGGAAGTACAGGCGCTGGAGGTCGGGATCACTCGCCCACGCAGGCCAAAGAACAGCCCGGTATTCACGGCGGTGGTATGCGGCATCATCTGCACATAGGTGGTGCCGGTAATATTATTGGTGTGTTTTTCCGTCAGCATGGTGGCGAACTCGCTCACCGGGCCGGTACTGCCCGTCGACGATCCGTAGGCGATCCCAGTTTCGCCGTTGGTCAGCACGTTTTCACCGATTAATCCCGCCTGCTCCAGCGCCAGCTCGGTCGCGCGGGTGGACATCAGCGAAACCCGGCCCATGGCGCGAATGCGCTTGCGGGTGTAGTGTTCCGGCAGCGTAAAGTTGTCGATCGGCGCGCCGAGCAACGTATGCAGCCCGTCGTAAACCTGCCACTCGGGCATTTTGCGTACCGCATTTTCGTACGCCAGCAGCCTGGCGGAGACGCTCTGCCAGTCTTCACCAAAGGCGGTAACGCCGCCCATGCCCGTAATTACGACACGACGTGTCATAGCATCCCTCCGTTGATGGAAATAACCTGCCGGGTCACGTAGCCCGCAATATCAGACAGTAAATAACTGGCCAGCCCGGCGACTTCCTCTGCCTGGCCGGTGCGCTTCATGGGGATCATGGCCATCGCCTCTTTCAGCGCGGCCTCTTCCATTTCGATCATGCCGGTATCGATAAGGCCCGGCGCGATGCAGTTGACGGTGATTTTACGTTTCGCCAGCTCAATGGCCAGCGCTTTAGTGGCACCGATAATGCCCGCTTTCGCCGCGCTGTAGTTGACCTGGCCACGGTTGCCCATCACGCCTGACACGGAAGATAGCGTGACGATTCGGCCACCTTTTCGCGCGGAGATCATCGGCATAATGCACGGCTGGATAACGTTATAGAAGCTGTCCAGGTTGGTGTGGATAACCGAGTCCCAGTCTTCTTCACTGAGCGCAGGAAACGCCGCATCACGCGCGATACCCGCGTTATTCACCACGCCGTACCACGGGCCATGGGCCTCCATGTCCTGCTCCAGCACTTCGCGGCATTGCTCGCGGTTACCCACGTCAAAACAAAGCAGGCGTCCGGCTCCCCCGGCGGCGAGGATGTCGTCCAGGGTTTGCTGCGCCCCTGCGGCATCGCGATGGTAATGGACGCCGATAATAAACCCGTCGGCGGCAAGTTTGCGGGCGATGGCGCGGCCAATGCCTTTGCTGGCACCGGTAACCAGAACTGAACGGCTCATGCTGTAGATCCCTGATGAAAAAGCGTGGTTAATTCTTCTTTGGTAGGCTGGAAGGTGTTCACCCGGCCGGTTGCCAGCGTTTCCTCGCCCACGTTAATCGCGCATTCGAAGCTGCCGAAGCGCTCGTCCTGCATGAGTAGTTTGACCGTGACGATGAGTCTGGCATTGGCGGGCAGCAGGCCCGCCTGGCAGATGAGTTCACGCGCGCCTAACACCATGCCCAGGCTGATGCTGTCTTGCCCGCATTGTTTACGATGCCAGCCGGACCAGACGCCGACGGTCTGCGCCATCAGCTCCAGCGCATACCAGCCCGGCAGGTTTCCCTGCGCATCAATAAAGGGCCCCAGTACGCCGGATTCAGTCACCGTGACTTCGCAGGCTGCGGCGTCATCCGTCACGCTGATAACCTTTTCAAGCAGCAGCATCGGCGCGTCATGCGGCAGGTATTCCGTGGGGGATAAGTAGTGGCTCATGGCATTCTCCCTAGCAGAATACTGGCGTTGTTTCCGCCAAAGGCGAAAGAGTTTGAGAGGATAACCGGGCGCTCAAGCGGCCTCGTGCTGTCAATAATGCCGCAGGGCGGCAGGGCCGGATCGCGTGGGGAACGGCTGAAATCCTGCGGAGGCAGGGGCAAATCACGCTGCAAAATCAGCATCGCAATGGCCGCTTCGGTAATGCCCGCCGCCCCTAAAGTATGTCCCGTCAGGTGCTTGGTGGAGCTGCAGGGGATCTCCTCGCCAAACAGCGTGTGCATGACTTTGGATTCAACCTGATCGTTGAGCTGCGTGGCGGTGCCGTGCAGGTTGACGTAGCCGACGTCGCCCGGCGCCATTCCCGCGTCGGCAAGCGCCTGTCGAATGGCGCGAATAGCCCCTTCACCTTCCGGATGTGGGGCCGAAATATGGTGGGCATCGCTGGACTCACCGACGCCAAGCAGCGCGATAGGCTGCGGCGCTTTGGTCAGCAGCATTAACGCGGCGCCTTCGCCAATCGTGATGCCGTGGCGATTCCTGGCAAAGGGTTCACACAGCTCGGCAGAGAGCGACTCAAGGCTGTGGAAGCCGTTAACCGGCATGCGGCTTAGCGTGTCGGCGCCGCCAACGATAGCCACATCGGCAAGCCCGGCCTCAATCAAACGGCGGCCGCTGATAATTGCCCTGGCGCTGGAGGAGCAGGCCGTAGAGAGCGTAAACGCCGGGCCGTCCAGCCCCAGCCAGTGGCTCAGGAAGCGGGAAGGATCGCCCAGCTCCTGCTGCGGGTATTGCCAGCTGTGGTTCTCTCTATCGTTAAGCGTTTGGTTGACGTAAATATCGCCTTCATCGAGCCCGGAGGTGCTGGTGCCGAGGACCACGGCCACGCGGTCGTGACCAAACTTCTCTATCGCTTCATCGACCTGCGGCTGAATTTGCGCCAGCGCGGCCAGCAGCAGCTGGTTGTTGCGGGAACGGTGGGCGGCGAAGGTCTCCGGAATGGCCGGTAGCTCGCCGTCAACGCCACCCAAAACGGCCTCTGCCTGCCCCTGCAGCCAGCCGCTGCGTGACCGCATACCTGGCGCGTAGCCCTGAGCCAGATGGGCAGCGATGTCATCGAGGTTATTGCCCAGCGCGTTTATCATCCCGACGGCGGAAATATAAATCATCTCAGTCACCCAGATATTGAATGGTGATGTGGTACTTAAAGACATGTTGCTGAATGCTTATCGGCTCGCGCTGGCCCTTACGCATCAGGTAGGTGATTTCGGTCACTAGCTTGCCGCTGGCATTGCGTAGCTCGCGCTTATCGCCTTTGTCGGTGAGCGTCCAGCCTTTCGGCAACTGCGGCTGCCAGGCGGAAATCGGCCAGTGGCTGAGCATAACGTCGGCCAGGACCTGGCTTGCCGGGGGCAGCTGCGGGACGACGATAGACTGCTCGGTATGCAGCCCTTTCTCGTCGTAGGTGACAAGGAACAGGCGGATCCCTACCGAGGACAAACCGGCCAGCGTCAGCTTTCTATCGTCGGCGTTGAGCATCACCAAAAGCGACTGGGTTTTACCGTTAAAGCTGCCGGTTAGCAGCTGCTGCGAGTTCACCGTCGGAGAAATCCCCGGCGCCGGGAGCGTGACGCGGGCGCCAGGTTCCAGCCAGGCCTGTGGGCGACCTTGCTGGTCTTTTGGCGAGTGGCTACAGCCGGTCAGCACCAGCGTGGCGACAAGCGGCACGGCGTGCCAAAAGTTAAGCTTTATCATTTCTTCTTTTCCCTTTTTTAGCGGGCATAGCCAGCGGCGACAGCAGGAAGGCGGTAAAAATCCCGCTGACCAGTACGATGCCAAAACTGCTGATTGCCTGCGTGGCGCTAAAGACCAGCATGCCGAGCGTCAGTAAGGTGGTGACCATGGCCAGCGTGATGGCGAGCAGCGAGGTCAGCGGCGTGCCGCGCGGGTTGCTGAAAAACAGCGTGTAGTTAATGCCGATGCCGAGCACAAGGACCAGGGCCAGCAGCGAAAACAGGTTCACGGCGTGACCGCTCAGCGATAACACGGCCAGGCCGCAGCCCAGCGACAGAACGGATGGCACCAGGCTGATGATGCCTTTACGCCAGCCAAGACGGAGCATGGCCCCGCAGGCGATGACGGCTAATGCGACCAGCAGCAGGCCGGTCAGGATATGCCGGTAAAGCGCAAACAGTTCGTCGAAGGTGTCTTTCCGATCGACCCAGGCCACGCCCGGCTGTTGTGCCGCCAGTTCGCTCAAGGCTGCCGATTGCTTAACGCCATCAACCGGCACCAGCACGCCGCTTTCCCCTTTGTCCAGGGTTACCCACAGCAGGCGCCATCCTTCACTTGCCGGGCTTTTTAGCCAGTCGGCGACCGTAACTGACATGGGGCTAAGATCTGGCTTAACCACCTGTAGCCCGGCCTGCTGCAGAGCCTGCGCAACGGCTGGTGTAGCGCGCTGTAAAAGCGCTAAATCCTGCTGCTGACGAGCGAGCGAGTTGACGGGCAGGGTTCGATAACCGCTAATCAGGCCGCGACTTTTGGCCTGCTCCAGCGCGGGAGTAAACGCTTCAAGGCGTTCCAGCGTTTGCTGTGGCGTGCTGCCGTAGACCACAAACCATTTCTGGTCGACGCTTTGCCCGGTCAGCGCGGTAATGGTTTTCTCCTGAGCCAGCAGGTGCTGCGGCAGCGCCTGTAGCTGGGAGATATCGTCGTTGACTTTGAGCGTAGCGATACCGACGAGCGAGAAGAGCGCCAATGCAACCGGCAGCCCGACTGAGAGCTTTTTATTCCGACGCCAGGCCGCAAGCCAGCGCAGCAGCAGCACCATGGCCGGCACCGGGCGAACCGGCAGGCCACGGCAGAGCCAGGGGTGCCAGAAAATGACCGTAAAGCAGGAGGCGCTTAGCCCCACGGCGGCGAAGACCGCCATCTGGCGAATGCCGGGGAACGGGGCGAGCATCATGATCAGATAGGCTGCGACGGTGGTGAGCAGCGCCAGAAGCAGCGCGTGACGCACTTTCGCCAGGCTTTGCCAGGGCGTGACTTCGCCGCCGTGCACCATGCGCTCCGTCAGGTAGTAAAGCGTATAGTCGGCGGAGATACCGATGATGCTCATGCTCATCACCAGCGTCATCAGGTGCAATTCGCCGAAGATAAGCAGGGTGACAACGGTGCCCGCAAGCGCACCAATAGCGATGGAAATGACGCACAGCAGAAGCGGGCGCAGGGAACGGAAGACCGCCACAATCAGCAGCACCACGCCGAGCAGGGTGGCGACGCCAAGCGTGGAGATGTCTTTCTTCGCCTGCTGGCTGGCGTAATCGCTGTAAAACACCGTGCCGCGAGAGAGGACCTGCGCCTGCGGATAACGTTCGCTCAGTTGCTGTTTAAGCGAGTCGAGCGTGGTGACCAGGCCGTGCGTTTGCTGCATGTCAAAGGAGGAGCCCGCCAGCTCACCGTGCAGCAAATACCAATAATTACCCTGCTCGTCCTGAGTGACCAGCCAGCCGTCCATCAGCCGGAGGCGTTGGCCGTTTTTGGCCATCGCCAGCTGTGAGCCGCGCATCAGCATCAGCGGATCGTTTTGCAGCTCTTTCCCGCTGACGCCGGAAAAGGCGGAATAAAGCTGGGAGAGGATCCACTGCGCCTGGGCATCACCGCCGTTTTGCAGGCGTGCCCGCGTGTCGGCATCAAGCATGCCGTTGCGGTGTTGCCAGAAAAACGCGCCCCATTGCTGCTGGGCGGCGGCGTCCATCGGGCCTTTGACTTCGGCCAGCGCGTGCGAACCCTGGAGCAGACTGAGCCAGGCCTGCGCCACGCTCGGATCGGCTTTTTTACCCGGACTGACCAGCCAGACCAGCTGCTTGTCCAGGCGCTGCATAAAGCCGTCGTTCAGGGCTGGTGGAATTGCGCCCAGCGCCTGTTTTGGCAGCATAGCCAGCACGCTGCTGTTCATCCGTGAGCCGGGCAGCAGCGTAAGCAAAGCAGCCAGCATTATCAGGCAGACGATTCCCCACAGCACCGCGGGGGCTTTACGGTTACTGCGCGGCAAAGCGTTGGCGTTCGTCATCGGTGAGCTGAGCCGGAGTGAGTTTATGTTGAGAGAGCGCGATATCCGTGCGATCTCCCTGTTTATCATTGAGCTGGATGCTGTCCAGATACTGGCCGCCGGCCAGGTCGATGCTGGCGAAAATCTTGTCCAGCGGCGTGACGATCGGCGTCAGGCGCAGCGTCCAGCGGCCTTCGCCTTTGTCGACAAACGCCACGCGGAAGTTCTGCTCCAGCACTTTGCGGTCGGCCTGGAACAGCGCCCGCAGCAGGTGGTTAAACTGGAACATCTGCGGGTTATTTTCCGCGGTGATCGTCTGAGGCGGCTGGCCGTTAATGGCCTGAACCATGCGGGTATCGTCCAGCAGCAGCTTCATGGAGAAAGGGGTTGTCTGGTCCCACAGCAGGCCTTTATCTCTGGCAATCAGCATCTCGCCGGAGGATTTCAGCGGCTGCGGCAGATCTTTTATGGTACGCGTTTGCTCGAAGTGCGCGCGGACCACCGGCTGTTCGGTGAAGCGTTGTTGCAGGGCATCAAGCGTCAGGGCGTTGACGACGGGGCTGAGCAGCAGCGCCAGCACTGGCCAATATTTCATGGTTTGACTCCCATACGTTCAAATAAAATGTCCGGGCTGACGAAGCACAGTTCATGACTTTTTTCTTCAACCGCGACCTGAATGGTGTAGCCGCTGGTGGCGCGTTTTCCGGTTTCGGCATCGAAAATCTCATAGCCGATACGCAGGCGGTTTTCGTATTCCTCAATGCTTGCCCGAACGCGAATACGCTGCTCAAACGTCAGCGGATTACGGTACTTCACGCGGGTATCTACCACCGGCCATAAATAGCCGGACTCTTTCATCTGGCGGTAGCCGTAGTTGAACTGGTTCAGCAGGGCCTCACGGGCAATTTCGAAGTAGCGAAAATAGTTGCCGTGCCAGGCGACGCCCATCATGTCGACGTCATGAAAAGGGATAGTCAGTTCGACTTCTGCGGTAAAACGGGGATCGTTATTCACCCTTTACTCCTTGTCTTTGACGTCCGGCAGCTGCCAGAAATCGAAAAAATTAAACCAGTCGAGCGGCGACCGCAGAGCGTGGTGTTCAAGGCGCTCTGCGTAGCGGTCGATGGTGCGTTGCAGCGCGGCCTGGCGCTCCGCGCGTGGCAGCAGCAGCGGGTCGGCAAAGGGTTCACAGTGAATGCGAAGCTTGCCGTCCTCGCGCAGGGCAAAAATCAGCTCTACCGGGCAGCGCAGAATAGAAGCCAGGATAAACGGCCCCTGCGGGAACGGCGCGGGCTGGCCCATAAACTGACTCCAGCAGACGCGCCATTCGTTGCCGCGTTGAGGGTTTACCGCCACGCGATCGCCGACAATGGCAATCCACTCGCCGCGATCCAGCTTCTCTTTGAGCAGCATGGCGGTATCGGGCCCGATGTCGGTGACCGGCATCAGGTTCAGCCCGGCCTGAGGCGCCATCTCCTGCATAATTTGCTTAAAGCGCTGGGCATTATCGTTAAACACCAGCGCATTGATGGTTTTACTGCCTTCCAACTGTGCCAGCGCGCGGCAGGCCTCGACGTCGCCCAAATGGGAGGCGAGCAGCAGCTTGCCCGTGGTGCCGCTGGCGTTGAGCGTTTGCTCCGCGCCGGGCGCGAACAGAACGTCACGGCCCAGCCGCAGTTCGCCGCGCCAGCCGGCGATTTTATCCAGCATGGCGTCGCCAAAACGCAGGAAGTGGCGGAAGCTGGTCAGGTTGGCCGGTACTGGCATATTGCGGGCCGCAAGCTGCGTGCGTACGCGTGAAATCCAGCTTTGCGAGGCTTTACGAGCGCGGTGAGCGGTGAGCCAGTAAACGCCCACCACCGGATAAAGCAGCAGCGAAAATGCCCTTCGCCCCAACAGACGCCAGACCAGCAGCATCAGGCGCATTCCCCACAGGCCTTTAACCTCTTTCTGTTCTGCCCAGTGTTGTTTTTTACGGCGGAACAGCAGGGCAGGGATGCGCGGCAGCATGCCGAAGAACAGGCGGGTGTGCATCAGCGAGATGCGGCAGTTATCTTTCAGCGCGTCGAAGTGCGACAGGCCGTCCAGCGGATAGGTCACGCGGGTCGGCACGAAATAGCTGGTGATGCCCTGCCAGTAAAGGCGCACCATGACTTCGGTATCGAAGTCCATGCGTTTGCCCAAGGGAATCCGCCCGGCCAGCTGCAATGTAGGGGCGACCGGGTAAACCCGGAACCCGCACATGCTGTCTCTCAGCTGCAGCGACAGCGTTTCTATCCACACCCACACGTGGGTTACCCAGCGGCCATACAGGCGCGAGCGAGGAATGGAGTCGTCATAAATGGGTTGCCCGGAAATCAGCGCCTCCGGGTGCTGCTGCGCCAGCGCAAGCAGCTTCGGGATATCCTCCACGGCGTGCTGGCCGTCGGCATCCACCTGCACGGCGTGGCTATAGCCTTTTTCTGCGGCGGCCTTCAGCCCCTGAATGACGGCTTCGCCTTTTCCGGCATTCGACGGCAGGCGAATCAGCGTCAGGTTCGCGTGTTGGGCATCCAGTTGCTCAAGCACCCGGCGCGTAGTTTCATCGCTACCGTCGTCGACAACGATGCAGGCCAGGTCAAAGGGCGCAAGGCGCGTGAGAACGCCCGGCATCATGGCGCCGTGGTTATAGCAGGGGATAAGCACGCAGGGGCGGAAAGTCAGCGACATAGGCGAATCTTCCCGCTGCTGGCGGTATGGCGCTCCTCGCCGGCATGACGTTTGAAGCTAAAGCTTAAGATCTGCCTGTCTGCCTGCCATTCCAGCGCTAAGGTGACGGTGGTTTCCGGCAGCAGCGGAGCCTGGAACTTCACGTTCTGAATGCTGTGGAAACGGTAATCCGGCGCCAGGACCTCGCGGGCATACAGCATCACCCAGTCCAGCTGAGCAACGCCCGGCAGCAGAGCTTGTACGGCGAAATGGCCCTGGAACCAAAACAGGGAAGGGTCGAGATAAAGCACGACTTCCAGCCTGTCTGGCTGTGCCTGATGGCGCTCAATTTCATGAGGTTTCATGAAATAACTCCTGTAATTGCGCATAGACACGCTTGTTCATGTTATTGACCGGGATTTCGTCCACGACGCGCCAGTAGCGCGGCATAGCGACCGGTTCAAGCCACGGCTGAAGCGACCTTCGCCAGGCCATTTCCTGAGCCTTGCCGCTGCGCTGTAGCCAGCGCTGGCGTGCAGATTCATTGAGCACCAGCAGAACGCCAATCCCCTGACGCCCGCCGCGAGAAACCGGCAGCGCCGCCGCCTCGGAAATACCTTCCAGCTCCAGCAGACGCTGCTCAATTTCCGTCAGCGAAATACGTTTTTCTTCAATTTTCACCACGCGCCCGCGACGGCCCATCAGGCGAAATCTGCCGTCTTCCTCAATATGAAGGACGTCGTCAAGCAGCAGCCCTTCTTCGGCGGCAATCAGCGGCGAGCTGGCGCGGAAGGATTCACTTTCTGGAGTGATTTTTACGCCCGGGAACGGCAGCCAGGCAACGTCATCGTGCTCCCGGTAGCGCCACGCGAGCACGCCGGTTTCGGTGCTGCCATAAATCTCATCCGGCAAGACGCCCAGCCATTGCGCTGCCTGCGCCACGTCCTGCCAGGGCAGCAGGCCGCCCGCCGAGAGGATCGTTTTTACCGGCGGGGGAGAAAGCTGGAGATCCAGACGTTTCAAAAAGGCCGGGCTGCTGATAAACGCGTAGCGATGTTCATGGCTCAGCGCGGCAAGCTGTTCGGCGTAATAAAGCATGGCGGCATGCAGCGGCTGGCCTAGCGCCATCGGTAAAAAGATGCGGAAGGTCAGCCCATAAAGATGCTGAGGCACGACCGAGGCGACTATCCTGCAGCCTTCCAGGCGTTCGGCAAAATGCGCCGTGAGCAGGGCGGCTTCCCGATCCAAGTGAGCAATGGATTTCACCACGCGTTTAGGCGTGCCGGTCGAGCCTGAGGTGAACAGCTCCACAAAGGCATCGGCAGCAACCTCGGGGAAAAAGACGGCTTCTTCTGCCGTTTGTTGCCCGGATCGCACAATACAAAGCGGCCCCTGCCAGGCAAGATCTTTGTCGCTCAATACGCCGTCGAACAGGCTGCGTTGCTCATTGAGCAGCGCAACCCGGCAGTGCCCTGGGATAACCGGCGTTCTCCCGGCGTGAAGCGTCGCCAGCAGCGCCACAAGAAACAGGTAGCTGTTTTCAAAGCACAGCGCCCAGCGCTGGCCGGGGCGATGGGCCATTTGCTGCATCAGCCGTGCGACGTCGTGGCGCAAATGCCCCAGCGTCCATTCCTGATTGCCAAGCCAGGCAATGAGCGTGGACGAAGAGCGTGGCGCGGTTAGCCACCCGGCCAGAGAAAGCGGTTGCTTCATTGAGATTCTCTTTTAATCACCCGGCGGCGGACCAGCCATTCTCCGGCCATTAACGTGCCCATCAGCAGATAGGCAATCATGCCGTTCCATGCCGTCCACAGCGTCATATCGCCGTACAGCGCGGTAAACAGCGCAATGCTGCCGTTAGCCACAAAAAACAGGCACCAGATCTGCGTGACGCGGCGGGTGTAACGCACCGCCGGTTCAGGAAGATCCGGTTCACGCAGGCGTGCCAGACGTTCGACAATCGGCATCGAGGACCACAGCGAACCGCCGAAGACGGCGAGCATGACGCTGTTCACCACCACCGGATAAAACAGCAGCAGCTGATGCGTTTTCAGCAGGTAGCTGGCCGCGCAGAGGATGATTCCGGCAACGGCAACAACCTGAGTGACGATTCGCAAAGGGCCCGCCTGTCGCCGGGTCTGGCGAAAGCGGAAAAACAGCAGCAGAGCCATGAGCGGCAGCAGCCAGTGCAGGCTGTTATGCGCCAGACCTAGCCAGATAATACCAGGCCAGGCCAGCAGTAGCAGACCGGTCAGCAGCTGTACACCCGGAAAAGCGCGAGCGCACCGCATAGCGCGTTACGCTTCTCGTATCAGACGTTCTACCGCATCGACCACATCTTGTATGGTGCGAACGGCCTTGAACTCTTCCGGTTTGATTTTTTTGCCGGTTTTTTTCTGCAGATGAACGATCATGTCGACAGCATCGATGCTGTCTAACTCCAGATCTTCATACAGGCGAGCCTCTGGCTTGATGTCCTGAGGATCGATTTCAAACAGCTTTACCAACAGCGCGGAGACTTCTTCATAGATAGCGTGTGGGTCGGTCATAACGGACTCTCCTCAGGCTCGTTGCGCGTGAATGAAAGATGCCAGCGTGGCAACGGAAAAGAAGTGCTGACGCATTTCTTCGCTTTCGGCAGAAAGCACCACGCCATACTGGTTTTTCACCGCCAGCCCCAGTTCCAGAGCATCGATAGAGTCCAGGCCTAAACCCTCGCCAAAAAGTGCGGCATCGGTGTCAATGTCGTCGCTCGACATTTCATCCAGATTGAGTGTGTTTATGATGAGATTTTTAATTTCAAGATAGAGCGCTTGCATCATTAATACCCGAAAGAGGTTTCGTCCCCTGTTGTAATTGAAGCAAAAGGTGCCGGTTTAACTGCCTTGCGGACAGCGCCGGTTCTTGTGAATTTGCCTGATGAAACTGGTCAATGCTTATCCGCTCGCGCACCCTGACGGTAAACAAGGGTTTCGCGGGGGGCACATTGTACCATTTGCTTTGCTTGTCCAGCAGGTTCTCACTGCAGTGGATCGTCGCAACGCGTAAGTCGCTGTTGCAGCGCACGGCGATGTTGGCCGCCCCGCGCTGAAGCGTCATTTTACCGCCGGGCTGCGTTCGCGTGCCCTCGGGAAAGATCAAAATTGTGTCACCTTGCTGTAGCCGCTGGCGGCTTGCCGGCAGCAGGGCATCGGCCTGGCTGTTCACCAGGTAGTCCGCTGCGCGAATAACGCCGCTGACAAACGGGTTTCTCAGCAGAGCATCTTTAACCAGGCAGTCGGTTTCTGGCATTACGGAGGCGAGCAGCACGTAGTCGATGAGCGTTGGGTGGTTGGCAACCACCAGGCATCCGCGCTCGGCTTGCAGAATGCTCTGGCCTTCGATGCGGTAGTCGAGCACCTTAATGGCTCTGGCAACCGTCAGGAAAAGGCGAAAGCTGGCGGCGATACTGCGGCGTGCAATGCGGCGACGCTTCGCATTATCCCGGATAAACACCAACAGTAAGTTAAACCAGACGGTAGAAAGCAGCAGGCCACCGAGGCCAAACAGCGCAAAGCAGAAGCCCGTCATGACGAGCCGCCATAGCCAGTTTAGCCGTGCCGCAACGCCGCTCACGCGCGACTCCAGAGCCATGCAACGCGCTCGCCCTGCAGGATAAAGTCCGGGGTGTCATTTAAATAGTGCTGTAAAAACAGCAGGCTTTGCGGCAATGCGGGCTCGCCGGCGGCTTCGCTTTTTTGCGTGCTGCACCGCAGATTGTCTCCGGCCTCAATGACCAGCGCGACCGCATAGGGCCAGGTCGTCATTTCAGGCGCCAGTCGCGGGTGATAGAACGCCGGCAGCAGGCCGTCAAAATCGACCATCAGGACTTTTTTGTAACCCGCCTGTAAGAGGCAGATGACTTCACAAAGCCCCTGCTGGAAGGTGTCTTTACCTGCAGACAGCGACGCGGAGGTAATCGGCTTTTTGGCGGCAATCGTCAGGTTACCGACAGAGGAGTTATGCACCGAAAGCGCAAAATCCGTGGGGGAGAGCGGCTGCTCAGATGCCAGCGCCTGCAGGATCCTGTAGTTACGCTCCAGCTCTCCGTGACGGCTGGTATAGAGTACGGCATCAATCTCGTGGCGACGAAGCATGGCGAGGCCGCAGTCAACGGCCAGTTTGCTGCCTGAGCTCAGGCGGCGGGCCGTCATCATCGGAAGTTCGCTTAGCGCGCCCTGAGGTTGAGTCGGGTCAATAGCCTGCCCATGCTGCGACCAGTGCTGCCACTCTGCCGCGTTGCTGAGACCCGGCGCTTTCGCCTGCCAGTCAATAATGTTGAGTGCAAATTTCATCCGCGTGGTTCTGCGATCAATTCGAGCGTTATTCTAATCGCCAGCGCTGAACGTGCGCCGGGTCAGGAGGTTTTCTGGCATACCAGCAGGGTATGACCAACGCCTAAGTTGTCGTGGCGTTCCGACACCTGGAATCCGGCCATTTCCAGATAACGATAAAACTTCTCTACGCTGTAAAAACGACTGTTGCCGTTGGCCATGCAGGTAAAGTAAAGCGAAGAGGCGTTCAGGCTAAACGAAGCCGCTTCAAATTTTTGTGCGTCCCAAAACAGTTCCATCACGCAGAGCCTTGCGCCGGGTTTCATGACCCGAGCAACGTTGCTGAGGAGCTTAATGATTTGCTCCGGCGAGAAGCAGTCCAGGAACTGGCTCATCCACCAGATATCAGCCTCACCGGGCAGGGGGGAATCGCTCAGCATATCTACGCTGTGGAAATCAATACGCCCGGAAAGCCCAGCATTCTCTATATTTTCACGTGCGAGTGCAATTTGTTGTGGTAAATCCAGCAGCGTGACCGCCACTTCTGCATCATATTTACAGCAGCGTATTGCCCATTTTCCGGTATTCCCGCCAACGTCATAAAGCCGGGCAGGCTGGTGGGCAAAAACATGCGGTAAGGCTGCTTCAAAAGCCGCATCGGAATAGTAATGATCGAAGGCAAACCAGCTCTCTTTGGCGGAAGTCGGTAATTGTGAGAGCGCGGGGTAAATGGTCGGCCAGTCGCCAAACACTTTTAAGCCCGAGGGTTTACCCTCTTTTAACGCTTCCTCCAGGAAAAACAGTCCCTGATAACAAACGTCCTGGGTGAAATCCATATTCACACGCGTCATGGTGTCGTGCACCAGGAAATGGCCGATTTTCGCCAGGAAATAATGCGTATTTTGCCTGAAAATAATGCGTCCACTCAGGCCCATATCCAGTAAAACGCTGGCAGCGTATTCGTTAACGTTGCAGGATTCCGTTATTTCTTCGAGGGTTGCGCCCTGTTTCCCTTGCCCGTCGAGGTAAGCGAGCACGCCGGCATTTCGTAGACAGAGCGCCGTTTGAAACAGCATGGGGGCAAAGGCAATTCGCTGGGCTTCCGTAATGGCATCCAATGCGCTAAGACTGTCCTGTTCGTACATGTGCTGCATTACCTGTCAACGTGATAATAAAAGAAGAAACGCCGAACCTTCAGATTCGGCGTTAAGCAAAATTACAGGCCGGAAGAGGCAAGGTTAACCTGGATATCTTTGTCCAGGTTACGAATCCAGCGGTTGTAGTTTTTATGAATTTTGCCGCCGGAGGCGCGCAGGTTCAGGCTATTTTCGTAATTAATAGAATAGCTGTTTGCGGTGTAGTTAATACGCACTTCTGCGGTGAATTCACGAGTCTGCTGGCGTGCTTTGATAACACCTGGGCTAACTTCGTTCATTATCCATTGACGCTGAATACCGGCTTTAAGAATGGCACTTTTAACCTGTGCTTCAGTGTGGCCAGCGCTCACGGTGGTTTGAATGTTCGCGATAGGCGCAGTACGCGCACAGCCTGCAAGAACGCCTAAAATCACAAACATACCGAATAACTTAGCAACCTTTTTCATAACGTCTCCATTTATATAAAACAATCGGAAAAATATCGGCATGGCCGCGTGCAACATTAATCGTTAATTCAAATTAATGGGCGGGAAAATAGAGGGGATACTGTCTTTATGATGGGAAAATAACCTGAAAGCGGGTGTTTTCGTTTTAGGTGAATACAACTCATCAACAAAGGGCGGCAATTTTGTCAATTTTTTTTACAAATGTAAATCTGTGCTTTTAATGCGAAAGCTATAAATATTGGTAGTTGTTGATAGCAATTATAAGCTGATATGGGCGGCGGGAAGTTATGCTTTAAGGTAAATTCCCCTCCTTATATCAGAGGGGAAAACAGAATTAGCGGTGGAATTCACCGGCGGCTTCCGGCTGATATTGCAGCGCCAGCACTTCGAGATGGGTCTGGCCGCCGTTTGGCAACGTCCAGTTGATGGTATCACCCACCCGCAGGCCCAGCAGCGCGGCACCGACCGGCGCCATCACGGAAAGCTGATTGTCGCTGTCGGTCAGGTTGGCCGGGTAAACCAGCGTGCGAACGTGGACTTCCTGATTACTCAGGTCGCGGAACTCTACGCGGCTGTTCATGGAAACAACGTCCGGCGGCATCTTTTCCGGGCTGCACATCTCAGCGCGATCCAGTTCGGCGTTCAGCGCCTCTGCCAGCGGTGCTTTGGTGTACTGCGGCTGTTCCAGCAGGTGGTCAAGGCGTTCGGCGTCTAGTTCGTTAATGATGATGGCAGGTCTGGACATTTTTCTCTCCGTGTAAAAAACAGGGCACTCATGTGCTGAAATCGTACAAAGAAAAACCCTCACCGAAACCGGCGAGGGTTGTACATGTAATCCTGATGATACTGAGCTTAGCCTGCAGTTGAAAGCGAGATCGGTCACATTTTGCTTTTACCCGCAGCGCTCACAAAATCACGCTGCCCAATGCCGCCAGCAGGAAGGCGATGGTCCCGATCAGCGTTTCCATCACGGTCCAGGTTTTCAGCGTTGTTTTCTCATCCATTTCCAGGAAGCGGCCTACCAGCCAGAAGCCGGAGTCGTTCACGTGAGACAGCACGGTTGCGCCGCCCGCGATAGCGATAACGATAAAGCACAGGTCAAACTGGCTCAGGCCGGTTGTGGCTTCGACCATCGGTGAGACCAGCGCGGCGGTGGTGGTCAGCGCGACGGTGGCAGACCCTTGAGCGACGCGAAGCGCGGTTGAGATAACGAATGCGGCCACAATAACCGGCATGCCGGTGTCTGAGAGCACGCCGGCCAGCGCATCGCCGATGCCGCTTGCACGCAGTACGCCGCCGAACATACCGCCCGCGCCGGTAACCAGAATAATGCCGCAGATCGGGCCCAGGGCGCCGTCACAGACTTTTTCCAGGTGCTGACGGCCGTGCTTGCCGCTGAAGACCATCAGCGCAAAGAACACGGTGATCAGCAGCGCAATAGGCGTCTTGCCCAGCATGCGTAAGAAGTTAACCAGCGTGTTGTCCGCGCTGACCCAGCCGAGCACCGTGGCGGTATTGAGGCCGGTATCCAGGAAGATAAGCCCCAGCGGCAGCAGTAAAATTGTCATCACCATGCCGAAAGACGGCGGCTGATGATTCTCGTCTGCCTCAATTTTGCCCAGGAAGGAGCTCGGCAGCGGAATGTCGAATTTCTTTCCGGCATACAGCCCGAAGAGATAGGCCCCGATGTACCAGGTCGGGATGGCGATAATCAGCCCCACGACGACCAGCAGCCCGATGTTGGCACCCAGCAGTTCACTGGCGGCAACCGGGCCAGGATGGGGAGGCAGGAGCGCATGCATCACGGCAAAGGCACCGGCCGCCGGGAGCGCATATTTCAGGGTTGAGCCGCCAAACTGCTTCGCCACGCTGAAAATAATCGGCAGCATCACCACCAGGCCTGCGTCGAAGAAGATAGGGAAGCCGAACAGCAGGGACGCGACGCCAAGCGCGAAAGGCGCCCGGTGCGAACCGAACGTGCCCACCAGGGTATCGGCCAGCACTTTCGCCCCGCCGGAGATTTCCAGCAGGCGGCCGATCATGGCCCCAAGCCCAACCAGTAAGGCGACTCCCGCCAGGGTGCTGCCAAAGCCGCCCAGAATCGTCGGCACGATTTTATCGAAAGGAACGCCGGTGACCAGCGCCACTGCGACGCTCACCAGGGTTAGCGCCAGGAAGGCATGCACGCGAAAGCGCATGATCAAAACGAGCAGGAGCACGACGGAGCAGGCTGCAATGCCCAACAGGGTTCCTGCGCCTAAACTTGTTGTTATTTCGGTCATTTTATTTCCCCAAGGCCGAATTTTTGGATGAATGCACCAGAGGCGTGCCTTCAGGTGGTGCTGATACCGGTAACATGATATCGGTAACATTGGGGCGGCTGTAAACGAACTCTGTCATGTTCGTTTACATTTTGGGATGAAGTTCAAACAATCAAAATAATCAGAGTGAAAGGTGAGCGCGGGAATTGTTTGGTCAGAAAAAATCTGACATGCACCCGTGTCGGGTTTGGCTCGCAGGCGGAGGATATGGGGGATAGAATTTACCCAGGGGGGTATCCAGTTGTCGGCAGACAGTAGAACGACTGTGTTTTTATTATGTTTTTCTGGCAGTAATCCTTTATGGGTAATTTATTTCAACGGGGCGGAAAATTCTTGTGTTTATTTTCACGCTGGCTAAAATCCACGCCCGTTGAATATCATTGGGAAATGCAGTTTCTTTGTGTTTTTAATCTAGTTTGTTGATATTGTTAGTATTAATTTCATCATGGATGGTTCTATGCTTAAAGCGGTTTTTTTCTCTACGGCGCTACTGCTAACCGGCTGTACGGCCTCGGATTTTATCAGCGCGACGGGTGAAATATTAAATGCCAAAGACTCGCATGATAAAAATATGAGAAATGAAAGAATTAAGGCTGCTAATAAAGCCGCAGGTTATTAATTCAGGCTTTCAGTTCGGTAATTCCGTAGCAGAAGAGATGTATTTTCGAATTATCGAACGAGCGGGCCACCGTTTTATACGCTGGCCCGAATGATACTAACGAACATTGTGTTCAGCAATCGGCAGCAGAAGCTCTTTGAGGATCTCGTAGCGCTGCTGTGGCGAGAGCCAGATGCATCCCAGCAGTTTTTGCTTTTTACCTTCCTGCTCAAACTGCGCTTTTAACTGCAGTAAATACCGTTTTGTTCTGCTCATGGTGACCTCCAGTTCCGATACCTGAAGGCTATAACCAAAAAACCTGAACAAATAGTGATGCGATTAATTTTTGACTTCAGTATTTATCTTTGCTCAGTAGCCAACCGCATCCAGGCGGAAGCTTTTCCCGCAGTTACCGGGATGTTTTTGCGGTGCAAACGAGGCGCTTTGCAGCGGCTGGTTGATCTTATCTGCCAGCAGTGAGATCTGCATTTCCGTGAGAAAGGCCGGATTGCCGTCGCAGGTTAGCTTGATGGCCTCGACGGCGTCGCTGCCCCAGGTGTTCTTCACGGCTTTGTTGAACGCCTTACGCGTTACCACCTGGCCGTAGTTCTGGGCAAGAAATTTACCAAACTCGCTCTGCTTCACTTCGCCGTTAAGCCGTACCATCGTGCCGAAGTAATCGTCCGGGTTAAAACCAAAGCAAACGCCATGTTTGGCGTATTCGTAGCGCTCAAGGCAGGACTGGCCTCCAGCGCCGGGCATCACACCCGCCAGTTTTGACGCCATTTCAACGGAAAGCCCGGTATCCGGCGCAGCGCATTTGTTTGAGGCTCTGGCTTCGGCCATATTCGGGATGGGGCGAGTCGCACAGCCGTAACGCATCCAGCGTTTTTCATCCACGCCGCGCGAGGCGATGGACTTGGGTAACCCTGGCCACAGGCCATGAACGGTAAGGTATGCGCTTTTATCCGCCTGTTCCTGCTGAGCTTTACACTCGGCGGGCTCGTTGCGGTTGCGATCGTGCATGCTCTGGCAGAAGCCGGTTTGCCAGGAAAGCGCCAGCACGTAACGGTTAAAATCCCCGTACTGGCTGGGCTGCAGCGAGTCGGCGAAAGCGAGCGGGCTGAGGAAAAGCGGGGCGCAAAGCAGTAAATGACGCGGGGTGAAATTCATCGTTATTCTCTTATCTGTCCTGGAGGCGGGCTTATTATAGGCATAAAAAAAGCGCCTTACGCAGGCGCTTTTAGCGAAGGCGAGCGTCTTTTAGTGAACGATCGCCGCAGCAGGAACCAGAATCTCCGTGGCGATAATCACCACGATGAGGCCGACGGCAACCGGAACAGATGTGCGTTTTACCACCTCAAAAGGTGAGATTTTTGCCATCCCTGCGACGGCAACCACGACGCCGGACACCGGTGAAATCGTGCGCCCAAGGTTGGAGGCCTGCAGCATCGGAATGGTCAGGTAAGCCGGATTAATGCCGGAAGAGTGGGCCAGTTTCGGGATCATTTCAACGAAGGCGTAGAACGGTGCGTTACCGGAGCCGGTGGTCATGGCCGCCAGCATGGTCAGCACGACCAGCACCAGCATCAAAATAATACTCGCCGAGCCAAACGAGGTGGCAATTGAGATCAGGCTTTGAATAAAGCCGATGGTGCTCAGCCCCTGGGCAAATACGCCGGCGGCAACCAGCAGCATCACCACGTTGGCGAAAGCATCCGCCATGCCGCGGTAGCACACTTCCATACCGGAGAAGACGTGCTGGGTATTGAAGCTGCGGAAAAACTCAATCAGGGCGGCAATCAGAATACAAATCACCAGGATGGTAATGATATGCAGCTGCGGGCCCCATTTGCCGTCGAAAATCAGCACGCCGATGATCGGCGTAAACGGCAGCAGGGCGTAGAAAGAGGGCGCGGTGGTCTGAATTTCAGTCACGTCCAGCATTTCGTGGGTGATGTGCTCTTTTTTATCGAGATAGCGCTGCCAGAAGAAGTGCGCAATCGCCATGCTGATGATGGCCGCAATGGAGATAGGAATCGTTGTTTTAAACGCGAAATCGACCAGCGACATTTCTGAAGCCTGCGCCGCCAGCACGACGTCGCCGGAGGTCGGGGCCAGAATAATGGCCGCCGGAGAGGCACAGATGGCCGCCGCAGCGCCGCGGCTGATGCCGACGTTGACCATGACCGGGAACAGCGTTGCCATTAACAGTACGCCAAGGCCAGTTGCGGATGAGACCGCCAGCGACATCAGGCAGGCGACGAAGTAGGCGGCAATCATCAATAAATAAGGCGAGTTGATGAACTTCAGGGGCTTAGACGCCAGCTTGACCACCACATCGTTGGCGCCGATGTGGGTCATGTAGGCGGCAAAACCGCAGAGCATCATGATCATCATGCCGAGGTCGCCGCCGCGGCTCATCAGCAGGATTTTGACGTATTCAAAAATGTCCGTAGCGGTGTAGCCGGTGCCTTCTGAGCTGGCTGGCAACACTTTATGCCCCATTAGCGCACTGGCGATAAGCAGCAATAAGCCGCCGACAAACAGTACGCCGGTGGCCGAGTAGCCTTTGATGATGTAGCGGGCGACGCCCACAATCACCACCACTCCAATAATCAGTTCCAGAATTGTAAGCATGATATCCCCAGGTGCGTTAAGGCGCTCTTCGGCGTCCTTACGCTTGCCGCTAAAAAAGGTTTTCTTTCAGAAAATTAAAAAGTGTTTTTTTACAGCCGACTGTAAAGGGCTAAGAATTTGCCTCAGAACCCGTTTAGAGTTTCTGATGAACATCAATTTTGATTGCAACGGATCAACTTTAGATAAAGGTTTTGCAGGCTGCATTACGTTTATTGAAGGTGATGATGAAAAAGAGGGAATAAAAGTTGTACGAAAATTGTGGGTAAAACCGGCAATTCGTTGCGCGGAAGTAATAATTATTTTGCTGATTTGTTAGCGACAGGGTTTTTCGTAAAGCATTTAAAAAACGCTTTAAAACGCGATGTACTGCTGCTTATACTGCCGGTCACTTTCATGTCGGGGTTTTTATGCTGCACACCTCCCTCTGGTCGACAGGCCGCTGGCGCTTTATCAGAAAGCATCTTTTGATGCTGCTGTTGGCGTTGGGCTGGTTTTTTGTCAACAGTCAGGTGGCGATAGCCTCTTACGATTGCCCGGTGGATATGACCGCTGGCCCAATGGTAGCTCAACATGAAGGTTCGATGCAGATGCCTGATAAGGCGATGCAGGCGAAACTCAGCAATCCGCTGTGCGAAAAGCACTGTGTGCCGGATGTGATGCAAAAAGACAACGGGCACAGTTCCCCGGTGGCTTTACCGGTTACCGACTCGCTCGCGCTAATTGCGCCTCAGTGCTCAACCGCCGTTGAATCCACTCCTTACGCTACACCTCCAGCAACAGGACCCCCGGCAACCATTCGTTTTTGCCGTTTTAGAGAATAACTCCAGCACCGTCAATGCTTTGGGGCTTAGCCCTGTTTCCCTTTGACCGTGTTTTTGGAGATAAATTATGTTTAACGCTATTCGTTCTGCTGCGGCCTGTGCGCTGCTTGTTGTTGCCGCTTTCCCTGCTTTTTCCGCTGAAACTTCTCACGATATGTCCTCCATGAAGGGGATGTCCGATATGCCAGGCATGTCGATGTCTTCTGATGCCGTCCCTTCTGCTCAGGTCTACAAAACCGAAGGCGTAGTGAAGAAAATCACCGCCGATACGGTCTCTATTGCCCATCACCCCGTCGCCGGGCTTGGCTGGCCAGCCATGACCATGACGTTCGCTTTGCCGAAAGACGGTTCGCTGCCTGCGTTAGCCTTGGGGGAGAAGATTGCTTTCTCTTTCGCCCGGCATGCAGCCGGGTATCAGCTGGTTTCCGTAACCCCGCTTAACTAACCGAGGTTGCCATGAAACGACACACCCTGAGCCTCTGGCTCGGCGGGGTGCTGTTGACTGCGTCTGTCTCTGCCGCTCAGGCGGCAGAGTTCAGCCTGCAACAGACTCTGCTGGCCGCCGAACACTATTCTGCGGCGCTGTCCGCCAACCGTAACCAGAGCGACGCGCTAAACGCGATGGCCGACTCTGCCCGACAGTTGCCCGACCCTAAGCTGAAGTTTGGTATTGAAAACGTGCCGGTGCAGGGCAGCAATAATCACCGCTTTAGCCGGGACGGAATGACGATGCAGCGCATCGGCATCATGCAGGATTACGTCAGCGAGGAAAAACGCGACCGCAAGGCGGACACCATTCTGGCGCAGTCGGCCAGCAGCCAGGCAAAAGCCGAAGTTATTCGCGCCAACCTTCAGCGTGATACCGCGCAGGCGTGGCTGGATCTCGCCCTGTCTGAGCGAGTGCTTACTGCCGCCCGCAAGCTGGTCAACGAAACCGAGCGGCAGGTTAGCGTCCAGAAAGCCACCGTTGCCAGCGGCAGTTCGCCTGCCTCCGGCGTGGTGGATATCCGCATGACGCTGCTCACCATGCAGGACAAGGTCACGCTTGCCGAACGAGATGTCACGCTGGCGCAAACGCGGCTGTTGCAGTTGACCGGGCAGACCGTGGACAGCGTGAACGGCGCGCTGCCTCGCTACCAGCGATTACCGGCCTCACCTGAGGTGCTTGAAGAGGGCGTGATGCAGCATCCGGAGGTGGTTGAAGCCGCTCGTGAAGCTGACGTTGCTCGCGCGAAATCAGCGCAGTCTGCGGTGGCTGCCAAACCTGACGTTGGCGTTGAGGTTTATTACGGTCGCCGCGCCGAAGGTTATGACGATATGGCGGGCGTGATGTTTACCGTCGATCTTCCGCTATTTAAGCCTCAGCGGCAGGACAAAGACTACTCTGCGGATGTTTCACGGGCGATGGAAGCGAACGATCAGTTAGCACTTGCTCGCCGGGAACGTATTGCGCTGGTTCACTCGCTGGTGGCGAATTACCAGGCCGCGCAAAGCGTCTGGCAGCGTCAGCAGGACCAGGCTTTGCCGCTTCAGCGCCAGCGCCTGTCGCTGCTGGAGTCACAGTATCGCGCTGGGCAGTCTTCTCTGGCTGAACTGCTTGCCGCCCGCCGGGATCTTCTGGACAGCGAACTTACCGCCAGCAGCGCTGAAAAAGCCGTTGCCACCAACTGGGCCGCGATTCGCTACCTTACGCCTCAGGATGTTAACTAATGAAAAAATCACTTACTTTTTCCCTGCTGGCGGTGGCGGTTGTTGCCGCGCTGGCCGCAGGTTATTACGCCGGGAAGCAGCAAATCTCTCACCCACACCCAGAGTCTCAGGCCCGGCAGGAGGGCGGGCGTAAAGTGCTTTACTGGTACGATCCTATGGTGCCAGGGCAGCGGTTCGACAAGCCTGGCAAATCGCCGTTTATGGATATGGCGCTGGTGCCTCGTTATGCAGATGAAGTAGCCAGCGACGGCGGTGTGACGGTCAGTAATCGCCAGCAACAGAACCTGGGTATTAAGACGGCGGCCGTTGAACGTAGGGCGCTGAGCGTGCCGTTTGCGGCTTTCGCGACCGTTACGCTTGATGAACGCAGCGTGCAGATAATCCCGGCCAGCGCCAACGGTATTGTTGAGACGCTGTATGTCAAAGCGCCGCAGCAGTATGTGAAAGCCGGGGAGCCGCTGGCACAGCTGTGGTTCCCGGAGTGGACCGCCGCGCAGCAGGAGTATCTGGCCGTGCGCAAGCTGAGAGACAGCGCTTTAACCGCGGCGGCGAGAGAACGATTACAGCTGCAGTTTATGCCCGCAGAGGTGATTCGCCAGGTTGAACGCAGCGGTAAATCACAAACTCGCGTTACCGTTCGCGCGAAGCTCGCCGGCTATGTGAATAAGCTTGAGGCGCGGGAGGGGCAGCAGGTTACCGCGAATGCGCCGCTGTTCGAAGTAGCAAGCCTCGAGTCGGTGTGGATCGTGGTGGATTACCCTCAGTCGCAGGCTCAGGCCCTGCAGCCGGGGAGCGAGATTATGGCTACCGCCGATAGCTGGCCTGGCGAGATGTTCCATGGGCGGGTAAGCGAGCTGCTGCCGAACCTTGAAACAACCACCCGCACGCTGAAGGCTCGTATCGTCCTCGATAATCCCAAAATGAAACTTAAGCCGGGCATGTACCTTAGCGTTCGTCTGGCGAACCAGCAGCCGCGCGCCGCCGTGCTGGCCGTGCCGGAGGAGTCGCTGATTGAAACCGGGAGCCAAAGCCGCGTGCTGGTTGCCGAAGAGGGCGGCCATTTCCGCCCGGTGAACGTGGTGCCCGGCATCAGCGATAAAGGCTGGGTGGAAATTCGTTCCGGGCTGAATGAGGGGGAGAAAGTGGTCACTTCCGGCCAGTTCCTTATCGACTCAGAGGCAAGCCTGCGCAGCGCTTTGCCGGAGTCGGACGCGCAGCCCAAAGCTCAGCCAGCGGTGAAAACCTACGATGGAGAAGGTGTGGTAAAAGCGGTGAGCGCGGATGCCATTACCATCTCTCATCATCCTATTCCCGCGCTGAACTGGGGGGCGATGGTGATGCCGTTTGCGCTGCAATCGCCGACTAACCTGAAGCCGGGGGACGCGGTGATGTTCAGCTTCACGATGGATGATGAACAGGGCGCCGTGATTACTCACCTTATGCCGATGGCGGAGGCGCACAAATGATTGCCGCCGTTATCCGCTGGTCGCTTAAGAACCGCCTGCTGGTGGTGCTGGCCGCTATTATTATGGCGGCGTGGGGGCTGTGGTCGCTACAGCGTGCGCCGCTTGATGCACTCCCGGATCTCTCCGATGTGCAGGTCATTGTGCGGGTCAGCTATCCGGGCAAAGCGCCGCAAATCGTTGAGGATCAGGTCACGTACCCGCTGACCACTACCATGCTGTCCGTCCCGGGCGCTAAAACGGTGCGTGGGTTCTCCATGTTTGGTGATTCCTATGTCTACATTCTGTTCGACGACGGGACCGATCCCTACTGGGCACGATCCAGGGTACTGGAATACCTCAGTCAGGTGCAGTCGCAGCTGCCGCCGGAAGCCAAAGCCTCGCTGGGGCCGGATGCTACCGGGGTAGGCTGGGTGTATGAGTATGCGCTGGTGGACAGAACCGGGAAACACAGCCTGGCCGATCTGCGAGCCCTGCAGGACTGGACGCTGAAATTTGAGCTGAAAACCGTGCCTAACGTTTCCGAAGTGGCGAGCGTGGGCGGCATGGTGCGTCAGTACCAGATTGTGCTCGACCCGCAGCGCATGAAGGCGCTGAATATTACCCATGAGCAGGTCATCAATGCGGTAAAAAGTGCCAATCAGGAAGGGGGCGGTTCGGTGCTCGAGATGGGGGAGGCTGAGTATATGGTTCGCACCTCCGGCTATCTCAAAAGTCTGGATGATTTTAAGCAGGTGGTGATCGTCAGCCGCGACGGCGTGCCGGTGCTGCTTTCTGACGTCGCTTCCGTCAGGCTGGGGCCTGAAATCCGTCGGGGCGTCGCCGAGTTTAACGGGGAAGGCGAGGTTGCAGGCGGCATTATCGTCATGCGCTATGGCAAAAATGCCCTTGAAACCATCAATGCGGTAAAAGACAAGCTGACGCAGCTGCAGAAGAGCCTGCCCGCCGGCGTTGAAATTGTTCCGGTTTATGACCGCTCTCATCTGATTGAAAATGCGATAGAAACGCTCTCCCACAAGCTGCTGGAAGAGTTTATCGTGGTGGCCATTATTTGTTCGCTGTTCCTGTTTCACTTCCGCTCCGCGCTGGTGGCGATTATCACCTTGCCGCTCGGTATTCTCGGGGCGTTTATCGTCATGCATTACCAGGGCGTGAACGCCAATATTATGTCGCTGGGCGGGATAGCGATTGCCATTGGCGCGATGGTCGATGCGGCGATAGTGATGATTGAGAATATGCACAAGGTGCTTGAGCAGTGGCGACACGAGCATCCGGGAGAGCAGCCACGCAGTGCGGATTACTGGCAAATATCCCAGCAGGCCGCCGTCGAAGTGGGGCCGGCGCTGTTCTGTAGCCTGCTGATCATTACCCTGTCGTTTATCCCCGTGTTCTCTCTTGAGGCGCAGGAGGGCAGGATGTTTTCGCCGCTGGCTTTCACCAAGACCTATTCTATGGCGGTGGCTGCAGGGCTGGGGATAACGCTGGTGCCGGTGCTGATGGGCTGGTTTATTCGCGGCAAGATCCCTGATGAAAAAGCCAATCCCATCAACCGCTGGCTGATTGCGGCCTACGAGCCCGTGCTGGAAAAGGTGCTCGACAGGCCGAAAACCACGCTGGCGGTGGCCGGGGTGCTGCTGGTGGCAACGCTTTGGCCGCTAAGCAAGCTGGGGAGCGAGTTTATGCCGCCGCTGGACGAAGGGGATTTGCTGTATATGCCTTCGACGCTGCCGGGTATTTCCACGCGTGAGGCAGGGCGATTGCTGCAGCAGACCGATCGCCTGATAAAAACCGTGCCGGAAGTGGAAACCGTCTTTGGCAAAGCCGGGCGCGCCGAAACGGCCACCGATCCTGCGCCGTTGACGATGATTGAAACCACCATTCGCTTTAAGCCGCGTGACCAGTGGCGGCCGGGAATGACCATGGACAAGCTGGTGAACGAACTGGACAGCGTGGTCAAAGTGCCGGGAATTGCCAACGTGTGGGTGCCGCCTATTCGTAACCGCCTTGATATGCTGGCTACCGGGATCAAAAGTCCGGTCGGAATAAAGGTGAACGGCAATAATATTGCCGCCATCGAGTCAGTTGCGGAACAGATTGAGCGCGTGGTGAAGCAGGTGCCCGGCGTCACGTCGGCGCTGGCCGAACGTTTGGGCGGCGGGCGCTATGTGGACATCGACATCGATCGTCGCAAAGCGGCGCGCTACGGCGTTTCAGTGAAGGAATTGCAGTCGCTGGTGTCCACGGTTATCGGGGGCGAGAACATAGGTGAAACCATTGAGGGGCGTGAACGTTTCCCCATCAACGTGCGTTACCCGCGTGAGCTGCGTGATAACCTGCAAAAACTGCGTGATTTACCCGTTATCACCGCTAACGGCAGCCAGCTGGCGCTTTCTGAACTGGCTAATATTTCCATCACCGAAGGGCCGCCGATGCTGAAAAGCGAAAATGCTCGCCTTTCAAACTGGATCTATGTCGATCTTCGTGGGCGTGATTTGAAGTCGGCCGTGGAGGATATGCAGCGCGCAGTTGCGGAGCAGGTTAAGCTGCCTGAGGGCGTTTCGCTTTCGTGGTCAGGGCAGTTTGAATACCTTGAACGCGCGACCGCGAAATTAAAAATTGTGTTGCCCTTTACCTTATTAATCATATTCGTACTGTTATATGTCACCTTCTCGCGAGTGACCGATGCATTATTAATTATGGGGACTTTGCCTTTCTCATTAATTGGCGGCGTATGGCTGCTTTATCTGCTGGGATATAACCTGTCCGTTGCCGGTGCCGTTGGCTTTATTGCCCTGGCCGGGGTTGCTGCTGAATTTGGCGTGATCATGGTGCTTTATTTAAATCAGGCGCTTATTAAACATCAGAAAACCGATGAGGTGCAGGATGGCGGCATGCTGCGACGTGCTATTCATGAAGGGGCGGTCTTGCGCGTCAGGCCAAAGGTGATGACCGTGGCCACCATCATGGCGGGTTTACTGCCGATTATGTGGGGCGATGGCACCGGGTCGGAGGTGATGAGGCGTATTGCCGCGCCGATGATTGGGGGAATGGTGACGGCGCCGCTGCTGTCGATGCTGGTTATCCCTGCGGTATATATGCTTATTAAAAAGCGGAAATAAGGTGTATGAGCCGGAGTGTTTATAATTATGCGCTCCGGCTTGCAAGTTTATTCATCATTGTCTGATAGTTATTTGGGAATTCAGCGTATTGACAGCAGATGCTGGACAATTTTCTTTACAACTCATGTGCTGATTTAGCTTTCATTGAGATATAATTCAGTAAGGTACCAGTCGAATTTTAATATGGTAATAACGACGTGACTTACACGAATAAACTGTTCTCAATTTTGATTTTTGTTTGCACACTTGGGGTGAGTACCTCTGCTGCAGCCGCTGCGGAAGGCGGCTTTTTCAGCAACGCCTGGGAGACCTTCTCCGACCAGGTATCTAAAACCTGGCACGAGCCAGAGCATTACGATCTTTACGTGCCGGCAATTACCTGGCACGCCCGCTTTGCCTATGACAAAGACAAAACGGATCGCTATAACGAGCGGCCCTGGGGCGCTGGTTTTGGCCAGTCTCGCTGGGATGAGGACGGTAACTGGAACGGCATCTATTTGATGGCGTTTAAAGATTCCTTTAACAAATGGGAACCTATCGGCGGTTATGGCTGGGAAAAAACCTGGCGACCGTTGAGTGACGATAACTTCCATATGGGGCTGGGTTATACCGTCGGCGTGACCGCGCGGGACAACTGGAAATACATCCCCGTGCCTCTGGTGCTGCCGCTGGCTTCTATCGGCTATGGCCCGGCAACCTTCCAGATGACCTACATTCCCGGCACCTACAATAACGGTAACGTCTACTTTGCCTGGCTGCGCTTCCAGTTCTGATTTTGTACGACTAAAAGCAGGCGAAAACAGGGGATTTCTATACCCCTTAAAAAACAAGGTGTAATCCGCAAGCTAGTAAAAAGTTAGCGACTTTTATCACTTTTTAGCAATTCTGGACTGGACAAAAGCCACCACAATTGTTGTACTGATGCCCGACACAGCATTTGTGTCGTTTTTTCATGTAAAGGTAATTTTGATGTCTAAGATTAAAGGTAACGTTAAGTGGTTTAATGAATCCAAAGGCTTCGGCTTCATTACTCCGGAAGATGGCAGCAAAGACGTGTTCGTACACTTCTCTGCAATCCAGAGCAATGGTTTCAAAACCCTGGCCGAAGGCCAGCGCGTTGAGTTTGAAATCACTAACGGTGCCAAAGGCCCTTCTGCTGCAAACGTAATGCCTATCTAAGTCATTACCAGTGGAATATAAAAACCCGCCAAGGCGGGTTTTTTTTTGCCTGTCATTGCTCAGGCAAACAGATACGATTTCAAAAACAGTCCCACAATCGCCACGCTTATCAGCACGCTCGCCCAGCCGGTAATTTGCTCTTTCATCGCCTTCTCCCCCAAAGACATGGCCGGGATAGTGACAGAGAAAAATTAAGCTAACATTAACGCCGTGGGGCTTATTGGCTGACGAAGAGAGAAACCAGCCAAAATGCGAGCGCGGTCATAATAAAAGAGCCTGCAAGGTTGAGCAGAACGTTCATACCCGCCCAGGCAAGCCGCCCGTCCTGCAGCAGCAAAACCACTTCCGCAGAAAACGTCGAGAACGTCGTCAGACCGCCGCAGAAGCCGGTGGTAATCAGCAGTTTCCACATCGGGTCGACGTGGCTAAAGCGGCTGAACAGCGCCAGCCCAAGACCGATAATAAATGCCCCGGTCAAGTTGGCGATTAACGTCCCGATGGGGATCCCCATGTGTATGGGATTAAACTTCATACTAAGAAACCAGCGTGCTACGCTGCCTGTCCCGCCGCCGATAAAGACGGCGAATAGCATCTGAATCACGATTAATCCTTATTAAACATCAGCAATCTGAAAAGTGTAGCGTTCAGGCCGGGAGATTTATACCCAATGTGCTGTAATTAATCCTTTGAGCGGCGAGGCGAATATGAAGGTTGCGGTAGGGCAGTTTGTGGTGGGGCCCGTCTGGCAGGAAAATGCGGCAACCTGCGTACGGCTGATGGCGCAAGCGGCACAGAAGGGGGCCGATTTACTGGTGCTGCCGGAGGCGGTGATGGCCAGAGATGACAACGACCCGGATATGTCAGTAAAGTCAGCGCAGCCGCTGGACGGTGGCTATGTACAGCTGCTGCGGGCTGAAAGCCGGAAGAGTGGCATGACAACGGTGCTAACGCTGCATGTGCCTACCCACGACGGGCGGGCGGCGAACACCTTGCTGGCCATCCGCGGCGGTGAGATTGCGGCGAGCTATCAAAAAGTTCATCTGTATGACGCTTTCAGCGTGCAGGAATCCCGGCTGGTGGATGCCGGAGAGCGCGTCGCCCCCCTGATTAAGGTGGCCGGAATGAACGTCGGGCTGATGACCTGCTATGACCTGCGTTTTCCTGAGATGGCGCTGAGCCTTGCGCTAAACGGAGCCGAGGTTTTGGTGTTACCTGCGGCGTGGCTCAAAGGCCCCCATAAAGAGGCTCACTGGGCGACTCTGCTGGCCGCCAGAGCGCTGGATGCAACCTGCTATGTTGTCGCCTCCGGGGAGTGCGGGGCTAAAAATATCGGCCAGAGTAGGATAGTCGATCCGCTGGGCGTAACCGTTGCCGCCGCAGCCGAGGTACCAGAGCTGATTTTTGCCGAGATTGCCCCAGAACGGGTGGCGGCGGTAAGGCAAATGCTGCCTGTGCTGAGCAACCGACGCTTTGCGGTACCTCAAATGTTATGATGTTTTTTTAAGCAAAACTTGATTCACCTTGTTACAGATTGCTATTGTGTCGCGCGGGCAAATGTCCGTTAATGCAATCAGGTCTTTTATTCGCCGTTGCCACGGCACGCATCACAAAAGAAGGTAGGTATGGGAGAGATTAGTATTACTAAGCTGCTGGTTGTCGGCGCGCTGATCGTATTGCTGTTTGGTACCAAGAAGCTGCGCACGCTGGGCGGCGATCTCGGTTCTGCCATTAAAGGTTTTAAGAAAGCGATGGCTGAAGACGACAACGGCAAGAAGTCCGATACCGAAGCACCTGCAGAACGCATCGTCCACAAAGACTGACCGACGGCTGCAAAATAAAAAACCGGCTCAAGATGGCCGGTTTTTTTATGGACGTCAGTTTAAACGTAACAATGTGTGACGGTCGTTACCGTGTGACGACTGTTACTTCACTTCCATTCCTTTTGCCTGTAGGTCGGCATGGTAAGAGGAACGAACAAACGGACCACAGGCCGCGTGGGTAAAGCCCATCGCCAGCGCTTCCGCTTTCATCTCTTCAAACTCATCAGGGCTGACGTAACGCTGCACCGGCAGGTGGTGACGGCTAGGCTGCAGATACTGGCCCAGCGTCAGCATGGTCACGCCGTGACGACGCAGGTCGCGCATCACCTCAATGATTTCTTCGTTGGTTTCACCAAGGCCCACCATCAGGCCGGACTTGGTTGGGATATCCGGATGCGCTTCTTTGAAGCGCTCAAGCAGCTTCAGCGACCAGTTATAGTCCGCACCCGGACGCACGTTGCGGTAGACGCGCGGCACGTTTTCCAGGTTGTGGTTGAACACGTCTGGCGGCGTCGCTGTCAGGATATCCAGCGCGCGATCCATACGGCCACGGAAGTCCGGAACCAGCGTTTCGATTTTGATGGTTGGGTTTTTTTCGCGAATAGCACGAATACAGTCTGCAAAGTGCTGGGCACCGCCGTCGCGCAGATCGTCGCGATCCACGGAAGTGATAACCACATAGCGCAGGCCCATGTCGGCAATCGTTTGGGCCAGTTTTTCAGGCTCGTTGGCGTCTGGTGCCACCGGGCGGCCATGCGCTACGTCGCAGAATGGGCAACGGCGCGTACAAATGGCGCCCAGAATCATAAAGGTCGCGGTGCCGTGGTTAAAACATTCAGCGAGGTTAGGGCAGGATGCTTCTTCGCAAACGGAGTGCAGCCCATTTTTGCGCATCGCCGCTTTAATGCCCTGGATACGGGTTGAGTCAGACGGAAGTTTGATTTTCATCCATTCTGGCTTTCTCAACAGCTCCTGGCGCTCTGTTACCACGTTTTTAACCGGGATCAGAGCCATTTTATCGGCGTCGCGGTATTTAACGCCGCGTTCCATCACAATGGGTTTGCTCATAGGGTGCGTATTCCAGTTGCGGATAATGAAATCAGGCTAATTCAAGCTAAGTTAGGATCTATCAACTATTTTTGAATTAATGGCCGGGAGTATATCATCACGGCCAGGGAGAATCAGTATACCCCAACATGAAATGGAGAAAGAATTGTAAATGGGTTGTTGTTTTGTGCTAAATACCAGGTTAACGGGGATGGTGTTCACCTCTGAAACATCCTGCAAGAGGTGAAAACCACTGGTGCTCAGGCAAACTCGTGGTGGATGGCCTTGATTATCTCCTGCAAAACCGTATCCCGAATGCTGAGTTTGTTAAAATGCATGCTGGTTTCCATCGTCTTATCTGCAAACAGGTCGCAGTCTACCGCACGCAGATTCCAGGTTTCTTTGAACATTTCGTACAGCCGCCAGGGCATGAAGCCTAGCAGATCGCTGCTGCCCAGCAGCGAGGACAGCGTGACATAGTTGTAGCTGCTGAACGCTATCTGCCTGTTAGGCAGGCGCTCGCTAATCTGCTGGCGCAAATCGCGCAGCAGGTCATCCTGCATGATCAGGAAGGTGTGCTCCATGTTTTGCAGATCTTCGAGGGTCAGGCGCTGCTCAAGGCACGGGTGGCCTTCCCGACACACCACGGCGATACTTTCCTGGTACAGCGGCACGCTGGTTATCGTGCGGGCGTAATGGCGGCTGGTATCAATAATCAGGTCGGTCTGAAACTGGCTTAGCTGGGACTCACCGTCGTTAATCGGCACGTTACGAATAAGCAGGTTTGGGTTAACTTTGCGGATCGCAGAATAGACTTTAGGAATAACTAAAGCCCCAATGGACGGCTGGGTCGCAATTGTGATGGTGCGCTGCTGGTCGTTGCTGCTGTTAAAATCCAGCGCGCCAAGAATGGATTCCAGACCCTGGCTGATATATTCGTGCAGGTGCGCCGCATAGGCCGTGGGCGTGACGCCCTGGCCTTTTCGAATGAATAAGGGATCGGGAAAAATATAGCGCAACTTTTGGATAGACTGGCTGATAGCCGAGGGCGTGAGGTTAAGCACTCTGGCTGCATTGACGATGCCTTTATGAATGTAGACGGCCTCAAAAATAGTCAGCAAGTTTAAATCTATGTTACGTAACGTCTTGAATACGGGATAGTTATTTTCGCCATCGCGATCCGCGATTTTTTTCTCAGACAGTGGGTTTTGCCCCATGCCAGGTCTCCGCTAAAAAATAAAGAATATTATATTTATAGATACAAATAGCGCGTTTGGGGGAATTAGCGTAGTTATTTTGCCAACCCAAGCACGAATAAAAAAAATTAAGCGACAGAAAAGGTTTCGGGGCTGTCATATTATTTAAATAATGACGTTTCTAAATTATTCAACGAGTGATTATAACTGATGGGCGGTCGGGCTTTTGCGAAGGGTATTATCAGGCCAGCAAAGGAAACCTGCTGGCCAGTTGATTAATCAGCGGACTGATATTCGTAAGGCGGGTGGTTTAGCAGAGCGATAAAGTTATCTACCAGCCGTGGTTGAACGTCGGCCACGGTAATGCCTTCGACAAAATGGCTGACCTGCGTCATTTCCAGCCCCGCATAGCCGCACGGATTAATACGCAGGAAGGGCGAGAGATCCATATTGATGTTCAGCGCCAGGCCATGGAAAGAGCAGCCCTTGCGAATCCGTAGCCCCAGAGAGCAAATTTTTCGCCCGTCGACATAAACACCAGGCGCGTCCGCACGCGGATAAGCTTCAATGCCGATTTCTGCCAGCGTGTTGACCACGGTTTGTTCCAGCACGGTCACCAGTTCACGAACGCCTAGCTTGCGTCGTTTTAAATTCAGCAGCAGGTACATTACCTGTTGGCCTGGGCCATGAAATGTCACCTGGCCGCCGCGATCGCTTTGGACGACAGGGATATCACCCGGCATCAGCACGTGCTCGGCTTTACCTGCCTGACCCTGTGTGAAGACCTGCGGGTGTTCAACCAGCCAGATTTCGTCGGCCGTGGTTTCATCGCGGGTATCGGTAAAGTCGTGCATTGCCTGCGAGACGGGTTCATAAGGCTGCAGGCCGAGGGGGCGGATCAGGATAGTGTCTTGAGACAAAACTGTGTCTCCAGGAGAAAAAGGTGGTTGGAAGTATATCACAGCAAAAACCCGGCCTGAGCCGGGTCAGAGACGGCAAACAAAGTTAATTGATGTAAATAATCTCGTGCTTTGATCTAATAAAAACAATGAATGCTGCACTCTGGTTTGCCCCAAACGGTCGAAAACCACGTTTTTCGGCTGTTTGTCATCGAGCTAAGACCCGGCCTGAGCCGGGCCGTCGGATTACAGCACCATACGAACGATTTCGATGTTGCCTAATTCTTCGTAAAGGGTTTCAACCTGCTCAATGTGCGTTGCATTGATGGTAATGGAAACGGAGTGGTAGTTTCCTTTGCTGCTTGGTTTAACCTGCGGCGTGTAGTCACCAGGGGCATGGCGCTGCACTACCTCAACGACCAGATCAACCAGCTCCGGTTTCGCCAGGCCCATTACTTTGTAAGTAAAAGAGGTTGGGAATTCGAGCAGTTCGTTCAGTTTGGTTTTCATGGTAGCTCCAGCGTTACGGCAATAAAAATGGTAACTCCCGCCAACGGGCGGGAGTTGCTTTGATACTAAGTATATGGGGTCAACTTCGACACTTTCAAGCGTTCAATAATTAACCGAACCAGTGGTGGAACATCAGTTTGATGTAATCAATGATTCGGCTGAAGAAATTCCCTTCCGGCATCTCTTGCAGCACAACCAGCGGACGCTGCTCGATAGTTTTGCCGTCAAGCTGGAAGTTAATGGTGCCAACAACCTGATTTTTCTGCAGCGGCGCGTGCAGCTCGGAGGTGGTCAGCACGTAGCTGGCTTTCAGATCTTTCATGCGGCCACGAGGAATGGTCAGATAAACGTCTTTATCCACGCCCAGGGACGCGCGATCGTTATCACCAAACCAGGCTGGCTCTGAGGCGAACTCTTTCCCGGCCTTCAGCGGAGAAACGGTTTCAAAGAAGCGGAAGCCCCAGGTCAGCAGCTTTTTGCTCTCGGTTTCACGCCCTTTGTAGGTGTGGCCGCCGAGCACCGCAGAGATCAGGCGCATCTGTCCTTCGGTTGCGGAGGCAACGAGGTTATACCCTGCAGCATCCGTGTGGCCGGTTTTAATGCCGTCTACGTTGAGGCTGGTATCCCACAGCAGGCCGTTACGGTTGGTCTGGCGGATATTGTTGAAGGTGAACTCTTTCTCTTTGTAGATAGAGTATTCGTTCGGAACGTCACGGATCAGCGCCTGGCCGATCAGCGCCATATCACGCGCGGAGCTGTACTGACCTTCTGCATCCAGCCCATGCACGGTCTGGAAGTGGGTGTTTTTCAGGCCCAGGGCAGAAACGTAGCTGTTCATCAGGCTAACGAATGCATCCTGGCTGCCGGCGACGAAGTCGGCCATCGCCACACAGGCATCGTTACCGGACTGCAGGTTAATGCCGCGTACCAGCTTGTTAACCGGCACCTGCATACCCGGCTGCAGGAACATCAGGGAAGAGCCTTTAAACACCGGGTTGCCGGTCGCCCAGGCATCTTTCCCGATGGTGACCATCGCGTTGTCATCGAACTTGCCGGCTTTCATCGCCTGACCGATAACGTAGCTGGTCATCATTTTGGTGAGGCTTGCCGGATCGCGACGCGCGTCGGCGTTGGATTCGGCCAGCACTTTGCCTGAGTTGTAGTCAATCAGGATATACGCTTCTGCATCAATCTGCGGGACGCCCGGGATCATGGTTTTAATATTGAGGTCGTCAGCTTGAGCAGAGGCCATGGCCGCGAAGGCGAGAGCCGAGGTGAGCGCCAGGCGCTTAACAAAACGTGCAGAAAGAGCTGTATTCATGATGAAACTACGACGTCCGTGATGGAATTAAAAAAAGTGCCTTACTATAGCAAAAGCATTTTTGACTGGCATCTGACTTTGCACGTGAGTTTGTTAATGGTCTTTACACAAATTTACGGGCAAGAAACATGCCAGTCACAGCTTTACATAGACGGAGCGTTGGTCACAAAGGATTGCTGTTGCGCTTCCGACATCAGGCGCTGCTGCAGAGCTGTGGCTTCATTTCGGCTGCTGAACGGGCCAAGCTGAACGCGATAAACCGCGCCGTTATGGGACACCGCGCCCGGAACGCCAAACTGCTGGCTCAACTTCTGCTGCCACTGGCTGGCGCGTGCTCCATCGCTGACGGCGCCAACCTGAACAACATAACGCCCGCTGCTGGCAGGGGCGCTGGTTGCCGCCGCGCTACGTTGCACGTGGCCTTGCACAGAACCCGGTGCCGTGACTGGTGCGGCAACGGCGGGGGCAGGTTGTTCAACGATAGGGCCTGGCTGCGGGGCTACCGGCGGAGTGGCCGTCGTCGCTGGCGTAACTGCCGTTGCGGCTGGCTGCTGGGCAGTCGGAGTTGTCGCAGCTGCTGTCGCTGTTGCAGCAGTGTCAGGTGTTTCTATCACCCCCGCCGCAAGCGGCGTTGGTGCACCCAGGAAACCGCTGCTTTGAACCGGTGCACCGGTAGCATCCGCGCTTTGCAGCGTGGAGTTACTGATAGCGCGTACGTCACCTTGTGGGGCTGCTGGCTGTGCAGGGGAGGACACGCTCCCCATACCGCCGGTAAGGTCAGGACGGGCCGGCAACGCATAGGTCTGTTTAGCGATTGTCGTACAGGCGGTGCCCGGGCCGGACATTGTACCGTCCTGCGCGACGATAATTGGGTCGATGCGAACTTTGGTGTTATTCGAGGTATTCAGCCTGTCCGCCGCCGCGCGCGAAAGTGAGATAGCGCGGTCGTTGCCATAAGGGCCACGATCGTTGATGCGTACCACAATCATGCGGCCATTCGCGAGGTTGGTGATTCGCGCGTAGCTTGGGATTGGCAGCGTTGGGTGCGCGGCGGTGAGCGCATTGGCATCAAACGCTTCACCGGAGGCCGTCAGGTTGCTACCCGGCTCGGCGTCATAGATTGCCGCAAAGCCAGACTGGCTGAAGTTGGCCGGATTCTGAACAATTTTGTAGCTTTTGCCGTTGTTCTGGTAATCCTGATTGACCGACGGATTCAGCGGTTCGTAGCGTGGCTCTGCGCCGCTGATTTCGACGACTGGGCCGTTGCACACTACCGGCTGCTGCGGCTGATTAACCGGCTGCTGGCTATCATCATTTGACGAACATGCCGCCAGTAACGCTGCAGCGATGCAGACGCCAGCCCACCGTTTTTGCTTACCCATTGCGCACCTCATCCAGTTACACGCTTTTTGATAACATTTTTCTGTGTGTGTGTATCGACATGACGATACCGAACCCGGCCATCAGAACGATGAGCGCCGACCCCCCGTAACTGACGAGCGGTAACGGCACGCCGACCACCGGTAAGATACCACTAACCATGCCAATATTTACAAATACATAGACGAACAGAATGAGCATCAGTCCGCCGGCCATCACGCGCCCGAAGGTAGTTTGCGCCCGAGCGGCAATAAACAGGCCACGCATGATAAGCAGCAGATAAAGCGCCAGCAGCACCAGAATACCCACTAATCCTAGCTCTTCAGCCAGCACCGCGAAGATAAAGTCCGTGTGGCGTTCGGGCAGGAATTCAAGCTGAGACTGCGTGCCGTGCAGCCAGCCCTTGCCGCGAAGGCCACCGGAGCCGATAGCGATTTTGGACTGAATAATATGATAGCCCGCGCCCAGCGGATCGCTTTCCGGATCCAGCAGCATCATCACGCGAGCGCGCTGGTAGTCGTGCATCAGGAAGAACCACAGGATAGGCACGAAGGCCGCAACCAGCAGCACGGCAACCAGAATAAGCCGCCAGCTCATGCCGGAGAGGAACAGCACGAACAGACCCGAAGCGGCGACCAGAATAGAGGTGCCGAGGTCAGGCTGCGCGGCAACCAGCAGGGTAGGCATGAAGATCAGGATAAGCGCGATGCCGGTGTTTTTCAGCGTGGGCGGGCAAACGTCGCGGTTAATAAAACGGGCGACCATCAGCGGGACGGCAATTTTAGCGATTTCCGAAGGCTGAAAACGGACAAAGCCTAAGTCCAGCCAGCGCTGTGCCCCTTTTGAAATAGCCCCGAAGGCGTCAACCGCGACCAGCAAAATAATACAGAAAATGTAGAGATAGGGCGCCCAGCCTTCATACACGCGGGGCGGGATCTGCGCCATAACGACCATGATAACCAGCCCCATCAGGATCTGGCCGACTTTACGCTCCATCATGCCCATATCCTGACCGCTGGCGCTCCACACCACCAGGGCGCTGAAGACCAGCAGGGCGAGGATAGTCACCAGGAAAGTCGGGTCGAGGTGGATCTTATCCCAAATCGTCTTTTTATTAGGATTGTCAGTCATGCTTATTGATCCTCTGCGGCCGAGGTGGCCGGTGCTTCAGACGGCAGTACCGTGTTGTTATCCCCCAACATGACGTGGTCGAGGATCTGGCGCATGATAGTCCCGACGGCCGGACCTGCGCCGCCGTTCTCCAGAATCATGGTCACGGTGAACTGTGGGTTGTCGTACGGTGCGAACGCCGTCATCAGCTTGTGGTCGCGCAGACGCTCAGCAATTTTGTGTGCGTTATATGTTTCGTTGGCCTTCAGGCCGAAGACCTGCGCGGTACCGGATTTCGCCGCCACTTTGTAAGGCGCATTGGCGAAGTATTTGTGCGCGGTGCCGTTAGGCCGGTTGGCTACGCCATACATCCCGTCTTTAGCGATTTCCCAATAGCCTGAGTGAATGTCGCCCACGGGGGCTTCTGTCGGCTGCTGCCACGGAACCTGTTTGCCGTTTTCCGTGGTGCTCATCAGCAGATGCGGCACGCGAACGATACCGTCGTTAATCAGGATCATCATCGCCTTGCTCATCTGGATTGGCGTTGCTGTCCAGTAGCCCTGGCCGATGCCTACCGGAATGGTGTCACCCTGATACCACGGCTTTTTAAAGCGTTTCAGCTTCCACTCGCGCGTTGGCATGTTACCCGCACGTTCTTCGGAGAGGTCGATTCCCGTGAGGTGACCATAGCCGAATTTGCTCATCCATTCACCTATGCGGTCGATCCCCATGTCGTAGGCGACCTGGTAGAAGAAGGTATCGGCGGATTCTTCCAGCGATTTGGTCACGTTCAGGCGGCCGTGGCCCCATTTTTTCCAGTCGCGGTAGCGTTTTTCCGAGCCTGGCAGCTGCCACCAGCCTGGGTCAAACAGCGAAGTGTTACGCGTAATGACGCCCGCGCTCAGCGCCGAAACCGCCATGTAAGGTTTTACGGTAGAGGCCGGAGGGTAAACGCCCTGGGTCGCACGGTTAATCAGCGGGGTATTCGGGTCGCTCAGCAGGCCGGAATAGTCCTTGCTTGAGATCCCATCCACAAACAGGTTCGGGTTGTAGCTTGGCATTGAAACCAGCGCCAGAATGCCGCCGGTGCGCGGGTCTGTGACCACTACCGCAGCACGGCTGCCCGCCAGCAGGGTTTCGATATACGTTTGAAGCTTGAGGTCCAGCGTCAGATAAATATCGTGCCCTGCCTGGGGCGGCACTTCTTTAAGCTGGCGGATAACGCGGCCACGGTTGTTAACTTCAACCTCTTCGTAGCCCGTCTGGCCGTGCAGGACATCTTCGTAATAGCGTTCGATGCCGAGCTTGCCGATGTCGTGGGTCGAAGCGTAGTTGGCCAGCTTGCCTTCTTTATCCAGGCGCTCAACGTCTTTATCGTTGATTTTAGAGACGTAGCCGATGACGTGGGTCAGTGCGGAGCCATAAGGATAGTAGCGGCGCTTGTAGCCTTTAACTTCCACGCCGGGGAAGCGGTACTGGTTTACCGCAAAGCGGGCAACCTGAACTTCGGTCAGGTTGGTTTTTACCGCTATGGAGGTAAAACGGTGCGAGCGTGAACGCTCTTTTTTGAAGTTGGCGATGTCGTCATCGGTCAGGTCAACGACCGGGCGAAGCGCCTCCAGCGTGTCCTGAACGTTATCGACCTTCTCCGGCATCATCTCAATTTGGTAGATGGTGCGGTTCAGCGCCAGCGGCGTGCCGTTGCGATCGTAGATAATACCGCGGCTCGGCGGAATAGGAACCAGCTTGATGCGGTTTTCATTGGACCGAGTCTGGTAGTCGTTGAAGCGGACGATCTGCAGATTATAAAGGTTGGCGATCAGCACGCCGGTAAGCAGCAAAATGCCGATAAAAGCGACCAGCGCCCGGCGCACAAAGAGCGCAGACTCAGCAGTGTAGTCGCGAAAAGAATTCTGTAATTTCATTCGCTGCTTAGTTTTACCCGCTCAGGTTTACTCACGATGGTAAGGGTGGTTGGTGGTAATGCTCCACGCCCGATAGAGGCTTTCCGCTACCAGCACCCTGACCAGCGGATGAGGCATGGTTAGCGTGGAGAGCGACCAGCTTTGCTCGGCCGCGGCCTTGCAGGCTGGCGCTAAGCCTTCCGGGCCACCGATCAACAGGCTGACGTCGCGGCCATCCTGTTTCCAGCGTTCCAGCTGCGTGGCAAGCTGCGGGGTGTCCCACGGTTGACCGGGGATATCCAGCGTCACTATCCGGTTACCTTTGCCCGCGGCGGCCAGCATCATTTCGCCCTCTTTTTCGAGGATGCGTTTGATATCGGCATTTTTGCCGCGTTTTCCAGCCGGAATTTCTACCAGCTCAAAAGGCATGTCTTTCGGGAATCGACGCAGGTACTCGGTAAAGCCGGTCTGCACCCAGTCAGGCATTTTGGTTCCAACGGCCACCAGTTGCAGCTTCACCCGTTAGCTCCAGAGTTTTTCCAGTTCGTACAGCTGGCGGCTCTCTTCCTGCATGACGTGAACGATAATTTCGCCCAGATCGACAACAACCCAGTCGGAAGCGTTAATGCCTTTCACGCCCATCGGCGACAGGCCAACTTCGCGGGAGGACTGTACAACGTGTTCAGCAATAGACATGACGTGGCGGTTAGACGTCCCGGTGCAGATGACCATGCAGTCGGTGATGCTGGATTTGCCTTTAACATCAATCGCGATGATGTCCTGGCCTTTGAGGTCGTCGATTTTATCGACGATGAAATCCTGAAGTGCTTTACCCTGCAAGTGTTCCCCCTGAGAGAATAAGAGTGTGTGGTTTGGCCCGTAAATAACCCTATACCCAACAGGGCAGGCGGCTTTGGCTGAAAAATTGGCCGGCCAGCGCGAATCGCGGGGTATCATCCCATTGCACGCCGGAGTTTGCATCGCCATTTTTGTAAAACTATTTCAGAAAAGCCGGATTTACGGGCAGGAAATTATGGCAGCGGAGCATAACAGCCTGAGGGGTGGTGTCAATGGCTGGCACTCCCGGTAAAACATAATAGCGTAAACCAGTACACTTCACTGTCGTTCTCCCCGGTAATTCAGACCAGCCCTGACGCTTAGCGATAAAGCCCGTGCTGGAGAATAAAAGCCAGTACGTCAGGCGGGAGCAGGTCGTCACAGGGCTGATTATTCTCAAGGCGATGGCGAATAGTGGTCGCTGAGATGTCGTAGAGTGGGGTTTGCGCGAGGAAGACTTTTCCTGCCGGCTGCTGATGTAATGTTTCGACCGAATCCGTTACGTTTTGTGCGAGCCACGCCTGCTGCTCGGGTGTTTCCATGGTTAACGGATAGCCTGGCCGCTGGGTGACCAGCAGATGGCAAAGCGTGAGCAGCGTTTCCCAACGGTGCCAGCGGTGCAGGCTGAGTAAAGAGTCCTGACCGATAATAAAGGCCAGCGGCTGCTTCGGCCCCAGTTCAGCCCGGAGCAGTTCCAGAGTTTCCACGGTCCAGGATGGCGTAGTGCGAGTCAGCTCTCGGTCATCAAGGATAAACAACGGATTACCGGCTATCGCCAGCTCAATCATCTCTTTGCGCTGCTCGCTGCTGGCTTTCGGCTGTGGACGATGAGGTGGCACATTATTCGGCATGATGGTGACGCTTTTCAGCTTCACCAGGCGTGCCAGGGCTTCAACCGATTTCAGGTGGCCGTAATGGATAGGATCAAAGGTCCCGCCGTACAGCGCCAGAAGAGAAGTGTCAGGCATCAATAAAGATTTCCGGTAAAGCTTTATGGCAGATCAACAAGGAAAGGCCTTCGAGATCGTCCCAGACAGACTGCCCGTAGTCTTTCTTCAGCGTCAGCTCGATGCGCGTCAGTAAACGAACGGCCTGGTAAAGCTGCTCGGCCGATACGCGGTTCAGCGCCTCGGTAACGAGCTGGCGGCGGTTTTGCCACACGCGTTGCTGATCGAACAACGTACGCAGCGGCGTCGTTGCAGACTGGCGTTTGAGATTGACCAGTTGCAGGAGTTCACGCTGTAACGTCCGCAGCAGAATGACCGGCTCGCTGGCCTCCAGCCGAAGCTGTTGCAATATATGCAGCGCTCGTTTGCTCTTACCGGCGAGCAGGGCATCTACCCAGTGAAAAGGCGTGAAGTGGGCGGCATCATTCACCGCCTGTTCGACGCGCGGCAGCGTGAGTTTGCCGTCTGTCCAGATAAGAGAAAGCCTTTCCAGCGCCTGAGAAAGCGCCAGCAGATTGCCCTCATAGCAGTAGCAGAGCAGCTGATTAGCCGCATCGTCCAGCGTCAGGTTCATCTGTTTTGCGCGCTGGGACACCCAGCGGGGCAGGTTTGCCTGTTCAGGCGTCTGGCAGGTGACGAGCACGGAGCGGTTTGCCAGTTGGGTAAACCAGGCAGCATTCTCCTGCGCTTTCGTCAGCTTATTTCCACGAACCAGCAGCAGGATGTCGTCATGAAGCAGGCTCACCAGCGTTTCCAGCTGCGCGTTAATCGCCGCATTCGGGCCGTTTTCCGGCAGCAGCAGGAGCAGCGTCTGGCGGCTGGCGAAAAGGCTCAGGGCCTGGCAAATGGAAAATAACGCCTGCCAGTCTGTGGAGGCATCAATCTGAACGGTGTGATGTTCTTCAAAGCCCTGTAGCTGCGCGCTTTTGCGGACAGCATCCTGGCTTTCCTGCAGTAAGAGAGGATCGTTACCTGACAGCAGATACGCCGCGCGCAGCCCTTCATTGAGCTGCGCGTGGAGTTGTTCCGGATACACTCGGATCATTTGCTAACAGGGGTTGCCGGCAGAGTGGTGGATACCCGGCCAGCAGGAGCCGGAGCGACCGATTTTTGTGCACTAACCGGTTTTTCCTCATCCTTTGTTGCTTCAAGATCTGCAGCGTGAACGGCCAGCAGTTTGCGGATCAGCTGTTGGGCAACGTTGGTGTACATCTCTTTGATAATCAAATCCTGCTCGGCGTCTTTCGCCAGCGCAGTCAGCGGGTTATCAAAGAACGAACGGTAGGTCTTCGCGCTGATCGGATAAATGTCATGACCCGGGATCAGGACCTGGGCATTAACAATCATCACCATCTGGTATTCCGCGGTCTGACCGTTCTGGAACACCGAAGCGGTATCCTGGCTGAGGCCTAAAGCACCCACGCGCAGGGACGGAATATCCTTGCGGACGCCAGTGCCGGTATCGTCCACAATCGTGACGCCGTTTAAGCGTAGTTGCTTACGGATTTCACGCGTTAACGGGCCGTTAGGATCGCCAGAGTTGAGGATCAGCGTCTTCATCTCTGAGGGAACCTGCGTGTTGCCACGCAGGTGAAAACCACATCCGGCGGTGACCAGCACCGCCAGGGTTACTAACAGGGTGACAAAGGGATGTCGCACGCTTCCTCCTGCGCTTAGCCCACAACCAGGTTGAGCAGTTTACCCGGGACGTAAATCACTTTACGCACGGTTACACCCTCAAGATATTTCGCGACCAGGTGTTCCTGACCGGCGCGCTCGCGCACCTGTGCTTCGGTGGCATCAGCAGGCACGGTCACTTTACCGCGCACTTTGCCGTTAACCTGAACCACGACCAGACGAGAGTCTTCAACCATTGCCTGCTCGTCAGCCTGTGGCCACGGCGCGTTGTCCACATCGCCTTCACCGCCCAGCGACTGCCACATGTCGAAGCAAACGTGCGGGGTGAACGGATACAGCATGCGCACAACGGCCAGCAGCGCTTCGTTCAGCAGAGCACGATCCTGCTCGCCGTCCTGCGGCGCTCTTGCCAGCTTGTTCATCAGCTCCATGATGGCAGCGATGGCGGTGTTAAAGGTCTGGCGGCGGCCGATATCGTCGGTCACTTTGGCAATTGTTTTATGCACGTCGCGGCGCAGTGCTTTCTGATCTTCGCTCAGGGCGGCGATGTCCAGCGCAGGCGCGGCGCCACGGTTCGTGTGTTCGTAGACCAGTTTCCAGACGCGTTTCAGGAAGCGGTTTGCGCCTTCTACGCCGGACTCTTGCCACTCAAGCGTCATATCCGCCGGTGAAGCAAACATCATAAACAGACGAACGGTATCCGCGCCGTAGCGTTCAACCATCACCTGCGGGTCGATGCCGTTGTTTTTCGACTTCGACATTTTGCTCATGCCAGCATAGACCAGTTCACGGCCTTCTGCGTCACGTGCTTTTATGATGCGGCCTTTCTCGTCGCGCTCAACGATGGCGTCTACCGGGGAAACCCAGTTACGCTCGCCGTTAACGCCGGTGTAGTAGAAGGCATCCGCCAGCACCATACCCTGGCACAGCAGCTGTTTAGCCGGTTCGTTAGAGGTCACCATTCCCGCGTCGCGCATCAGCTTGTGGAAGAAGCGGAAGTAGAGCAGGTGCATGATGGCGTGTTCGATACCGCCGATGTAGATATCGACCGGCAGCCAGTAGTTGGCCGCTTTGGAGTCCAGCATGCCTTTATCGTACTGTGGGCAGGTATAGCGCGCGTAGTACCAGGAAGACTCCATAAAGGTGTCGAAGGTATCGGTTTCGCGCAGCGCAGGCATGCCGTTGACGGTGGTTTTGGCCCACTCAGGATCGGCTTTAATTGGGCTGGTGATACCGTCCATAACCACGTCTTCCGGCAGAATAACCGGCAGCTGGTCTTCAGGCGTTGGCATCACGGTGCCGTCTTCCAGGGTCACCATCGGGATTGGTGCGCCCCAGTACCGCTGACGGGAAACGCCCCAGTCGCGCAGGCGGAAGTTCACTTTACGTTCGCCTACGCCTTTGGCTGCCAGCTTATCGGCAATCGCGTTAAACGCCTGCTGGAAGTCCAGACCGTCGAATTCGCCGGAGTTAAACAGTGCGCCTTTCTCGGTCATTGCGGAGGCGGAAAGATCCGGCTCGCTGCCGTCGGCATTCAGAATAACCGGCTTGATTGACAGGCTGTATTTAGTGGCGAATTCCCAGTCGCGCTGATCGTGACCCGGAACGGCCATCACTGCGCCGGTGCCGTATTCCATCAGCACGAAGTTGGCCACCCAGACCGGAACGCTTTCGCCGGTCAGCGGATGAATGGCGTTGATGCCGGTAGCGACGCCTTTCTTCTCCATGGTCGCCATGTCGGCTTCGGCCACTTTGGTGTTCCGGCACTCTTCAATAAATTCGGCAAGCGCTGGGTTATTTACCGCAGCCTGCTGAGCCAGAGGGTGACCGGCGGCAACGGCCAGATAGGTCACACCCATAAAGGTATCAGGACGCGTGGTGTAAACGGTCAGCTTCTCGGCGCTATTTTCAACGTCGAAAGTGATTTCCACGCCTTCGGAGCGGCCAATCCAGTTGCGCTGCATGGTTTTGACCTGATCTGGCCAGTGGTCCAGCGTATCCAGGTCGTTCAGCAATTCGTCGGCGTAGGCGGTGATTTTAATGAACCACTGCGGGATCTCTTTACGCTCAACCTTGGTGTCACAGCGCCAGCAGCAGCCGTCGATAACCTGCTCGTTCGCCAGCACGGTCTGGTCGTTCGGGCACCAGTTAACCGCGGAGGTTTTTTTATAAACCAGACCTTTGTTATACAGCTGAGTGAAGAACTGCTGTTCCCAGCGGTAGTACTCAGGCGTACAGGTGGCCAGTTCACGGCTCCAGTCGTAGCCAAAGCCCAGCGTTTTCAGCTGGTTCTTCATGTAATTAATGTTGTCGTAGGTCCACGGGGCTGGCGCAGTATTGTTTTTTACCGCAGCGCCTTCAGCCGGCAGGCCGAACGCATCCCAGCCAATCGGCTGCATGACGTTTTTACCCAGCATGCGCTGGTAGCGCGCGATAACGTCGCCGATGGTGTAGTTACGGACGTGGCCCATATGTAGTCGGCCGGAAGGATAGGGCAGCATTGAGAGGCAGTAGTATTTCTCTTTGCCTTCGTCTTCGGTCACTTCAAAAGTACGGTTCTCTTGCCAGTGTTGCTGGACGTTGGATTCTATCTCTTCCGGGCGGTATTGCTCTTGCATGGCAGCCAGTAGTCCTGTTAATGAAAGACGGCTACGAAAAGTAGCCTTTAATGAATTCGAGCTCAGATCGCCATAGCATAGCCGATTAGACAGCGGCAAAACAGCCTTTCAACGCCCTCAGTGACCATTTCGCCGTTACGGGATGCTTGCAGTTTTTTACCCAGGGTGTGGCTAAACTAACAAAGCGTTGCCGGATTAAGGTCTACTATTAGAGTCAGTTACCACACCGCGAATGCAGGAATCCTTCAAGGAGGCAGGCTAACGATGAACAAGGTTGCTCAATTTTACCGGGAACTGATTGAATCGCTGAGCGAACGGTTGCGCAAGGGCGAGCGTGATATCGACGCGCTGGTTGCAAGCGCTCGCAAGCAGATGAATGACACCGGCGAACTGACCCGAACGGAAATAGAAGAGGTGACGCGAGCGGTACGGCGCGACCTCGAAGAGTTCGCGCGTAGCTACGGTGAAAGCCAGGAGGAATTTACCGACAGCGTCTTTATGCGGGTGATTAAAGAGAGCCTGTGGCAGGAGCTTGCAGACATTACCGATAAAACCCAGCTGGAATGGCGGGAAGTGTTTAAAGACCTTAGCCACCACGGCGTGTATCACAGCGGTGAAGTGGTAGGGCTTGGAAACCTGGTGTGTGAAAACTGCCATCATCACATCGCGATTTATACCCCGGACGTGCTGCCAGTTTGCCCAAAATGTGGGCACAACCAGTTTCACCGTCGCCCGTTTGAACCTTAAAAAAAAGCCTTCCCGTTTGGGAAGGCCTTTTACCTGGATTAGGCAATTTGCTTAGTGAAGGATCTTCGCCAGGAAGTCTTTGGCGCGCTCTGACTGCGGATTATTGAAGAAATCGTCTTTGTTCGAATCTTCGACAATTTTCCCCTCATCCATGAAGATAACGCGGTTAGCCACTTTGCGGGCAAAGCCCATTTCGTGGGTCACAACCATCATCGTCATGCCTTCGTTTGCCAGCTCAACCATCACGTCCAGCACTTCGTTGATCATTTCCGGATCGAGCGCGGAGGTGGGTTCGTCGAACAGCATTGCAATAGGATCCATGCACAGGGCACGAGCAATGGCGACGCGCTGCTGCTGGCCGCCGGAGAGCTGGGCCGGATATTTATCGGCATGTGCGGAAAGCCCTACACGCTCCAGCAGCTTTAACCCTTTGGCGCGAGACGCGGCTTTATCACGCTTCAGCACTTTGACCTGGGCAAGCGTCAGGTTTTCGATAATCGACAGGTGCGGGAACAGCTCGAAGTGTTGGAACACCATGCCGACGTGCGAACGCAGCTGCGCCAGATTGGTTTTCTTGTCGTTAACCTGAGTACCGTTAACCAGAATCTCGCCTTTTTGCACCGGCTCCAGGCCGTTGACGGTTTTGATAAGCGTGGATTTGCCGGAGCCGGAAGGCCCGCAAACCACCACCACTTCGCCTTTTTTCACTTCGGTGGAGCACTCGGTCAGCACCTGAAAGTGACCATACCATTTAGAAACATTTTTCAGGGTAATCATTACACAGTCCTTTTCTTCAAGTAGCTGACCAACAGCGATGCACTGAGGCTAATCACAAAATAGACCAGGCCGGCAAACAGGATCATTTCGACCTGAGTTCCGTCACGCTCGCCGATAGTGGAGGCGGTACGGAAGAAGTCGGCCAGGCTTAAAACGTACACCAGAGAGGTGTCCTGGAACAGCACGATCCCCTGGGTTAACAGCAGTGGCACCATGGCGCGGAAAGCCTGCGGCAGGATGATGAGCTTCATCGACTGCCAGTGGGTCATGCCCAACGCCAGCGCGGCGTTTGACTGCCCTCTGGAAATACTCTGAATGCCGGCACGGATGATTTCCGAGTAGTAGGCGGCTTCAAACATTGAGAAGGCAACCATCGCGGAAATCAGGCGAATATCGGTCTTTGGCGACAGGCCGAGCACCGATTGCAGGAAGCCCGGGACCACCAGATAGAACCAGAGCAGCACCATGACCAGCGGCACGGAGCGGAAAACGTTCACGTAGACGGTAGCGAACCATGCGATCGGCTTGAAGCTCGACAGGCGCATGACCGCCAGCAGCGTGCCCCAGACAATACCAATCACCACCGCCGTAACGGTGATTTTGAGGGTAATGACCAGGCCCTGCATCAGGAAAGGCAGGGCAGGCAGAATAGAACTCCAGTCAAAATCGTGCATTATTTGCCCCCCATATTGCCAGGCAGGCGAATTTTACGTTCGACTATATACATCACGCCCATGATGACGGCGTTGATCAGTACATAGGCAAGGGTAATCGCCGTAAAGGATTCATAGGCGTGTGCCGAGTAATCCAGCAGTTTGCCCGCCTGTGCCGCCATGTCTACCAGGCCAATGGTTGAAGCGATGGCCGAGTTTTTCACCAGGTTCATCATTTCGGAAGTCATTGGCGGGACGATGACGCGGTAGGCGTTAGGCAGCAGCACGTAGCGGTAGGCCTGTGGCAGGGTTAATCCCATCGCCAGCGCGGCGTTCTTTTGCCCGCGAGGCAAAGATTGGATAGCCGCACGAACCTGTTCGCAAACGCGAGCGGCGGTAAACAGCCCCAGGCAAATCATTGACGAGAGGAAGAACTGAATATTGGGGTCCAGCTCGGACTTAAACCACATGCCGAGGTTTTCCGGCAGCAGTTCAGGCACGACCAGATACCAGGTGAAGAATTGCACTATCAGGGGAACGTTGCGAAAGAGTTCAACGTATAGCGTACCGAGCCCGGACAGGAATTTGTTAGGGACCGTACGCAAAATACCAAACAGAGACCCTACCAGAAAAGCAATGATCCATGCGGTAATTGACAGGGCGACGGTGACCTGGAAGCCATTCCAAATCCAGCCCAGATAGGTTGTGTTGCCGAACGGGGCGGGCTGTAAAAAGATTCCCCAGTTCCAGTCTATAGACATAACTTACTCCGAGAGAAAAAAAAGAGGGTAGCTCAGGCTACCCTCGAAGATTGATGAGAAGCCGGCGCCTTTAAGCAGATCTTTGCCTGCGTTTTGGGCACCTTCACGCTGGTGGGGGAACGACCCACCAACGCATAGTCTGTCCAGGCTTCAGTTCGTCAATCGGGAGGGCGGATTTTTCCGGCCCCTGTGTTTCTAATTAGTTGAGAGCTTTGTCGTTTGGTTCCTTGAACAGCGCTTTCATTTCGTTAGAAAGATCGAAGTTCATGTTGAGGTTCTTCGGTGGAATTGGCTGTTTAAACCACTTATCAAACCATTTGGCGGCTTCACCGGAGGTTTGCGCCTTCGCGATGGTGTCATCCATCAGCTTTTTAAACGCTGGGTCGTCTTTACGCAGCATGCAGCCGTAAGCTTCCTCGGACTGCGGCTTGCCGAGGATCTCCCAGTTATCCGGCTGTTTTGCTTTCGCACGTTCACCGGCCAGCAGGGCGTCATCCATCATAAAGGCAACGGCACGACCGCTTTCCAGCGTACGGAAGGAGTCACCGTGGTCTTTGGCGCTGATAATGCGCATGTCCATTTTCTGCTCGTCGTTCAGCTTGTTGAGCAGAATTTCGGAAGTGGTGCCTGAGGTGACGACAACGGTTTTACCTTTCAGGTCCGGGAAGTCTTTAATTGCACCGCCTTTTTTCACCAGCAGGCGGGTACCGACCACGAAAATAGTGTCGGAGAACGCGGCTTGTTTTTGACGCTCCAGGTTGTTGGTAGTGGAACCGCATTCAAAATCGAAGGTGCCGTTTTGCAGCAGCGGGATACGGTTTTGAGAGGTAATTGGAATCAGCTTCACCTGCAGGTCAGGTTTATTTAGCTGCTTCTTCACCGCTTCCACGATGGCGTTAGAGTAATCCTGAGAGTAGCCAACCACTTTTTGTTGGTTGTCGTAGTAAGAGAAAGGTACAGATGATTCACGGTGGCCGACCACGATAACGCCGTTGGCTTTGATTTTATCCAGCGTTGACTGCTGAGGCTTAGCGTCTTCTGCATGAACCATCGTGGCGCTCATGCCCATCACCAGCATTGCCGTGGCCAGTTTACGTAATTGCATATCCAACTCCTTAATCTTAGTGCCAGAGGAGGCACCGGTATCCGATGTGAGTGTTGTGTTTTGTTGTTTTTTCATGTTGCTAAAAGCGTCATGCAATGCTCTTTTGTTAACATCTAACCTAGCTGAATGTAAAGAAATTGCTAAGAAGATGTTTATTTTTGCGAAGCGCGCCGCACCCTTTAAAGGCAAAGATATGCCGATGCACTATAACGGTGCTTGCGATGTCGCTTTTTGGTGCATGAGCTTTTCATTGCCCGATACGGCCAGGCCACAGGGCGTCTTTGCGCCAGTTATTTGATTTCTACAGCTAAAATCTAGCAAAGCTCGTGCCAGAAATGAAAAAGGCCAGCAAATTTGCCGGCCTTTTTATCAGAAGGGGGGGTTACTTTTTATTACGGCTACGCAGGCTCATCACCAGGGCACCAAAGCCAAACAGGGCGGTAATGACCCAAAGAGGCCAGAAGCCGAAACGTGCATAAGGCGTCAGGCCAGTGGTTGGCGTGACTTTTGCCTCCAGCACTTCGCGGGTGAACTGCGGGATGATATGGGTGATATCACCTTCGGCGTTGACCACCGCGGTCACACCGTTATTGGTGCTGCGCAACAGAGGCCGCCCGAGCTCCAGCGAACGCATGCGCGCCATCTGCAGGTGCTGCCACGGCCCGATAGATTTACCGAACCAGGCATCGTTGGAGATGGTCAGCAGGAAGTCGGTATCCGGCCGGAAGTTATCGCGTACCTGTTCACCCAGGATAATCTCGTAGCAGATAGCCGCCGTTAGCCGGACGCCGTTTGAGAGCAGCTGCGGCTGAACGTAGGGGCCACGGCTGAACGAAGACATCGGCAGATCGAAGAACGGTGCCAGCGGGCGCAGAATCGATTCAAGCGGGACAAACTCACCAAAGGGAACCAGGTGGTTTTTATTGTAGCGATTGCTGCTGGTATAGCTGTAAGGGCTACCTTCACCAAGGGTAATAATGGTGTTGTAGGTGTCGTACCTGTTCTGCTTGTTAAGGCGGGCGTCGACGATGCCGGTAATTAACGAGCTGTGCTTCGAGCGCAGCAGGTCATCCATCATGGTCAGGAACTGCTGCTGATTGATTTCCAGATCGGAGATAGCCGATTCCGGCCAGATAATCAGCTGCGCCTTGCCCATCTCCGGCTGCGTTTTATCCAGATAGATTTTCAGCGTGTCCAGCAGCTGGCTTTCATTCCATTTCAGCGACTGAGGAATGTTGCCCTGCACCATCGCCACGTCGACGGAGCGTTCCGCCTGTGGCTGAAACCACTGAATACTGCGCAGCGGCCAGGGCAGGAGGAGCAATGCGGCGGAGACCACGGCGGGAACCCACTTACGCGCCTGGAGGGCATAAACCAGAAGGCCGCTGATGATCATCAGCAGGAACGTAATGGTGTCGACCCCAAAAATCGGCGCGATGCCTTTTAACGGGCCGTCTATCTGGCTATAGCCAAACTGCAGCCACGGGAAGCCGGTGAGTACCCAGCCGCGCAGGAATTCGGTAATTTGCCAGACGACCGGGGCGGCAATGGCCACGCGCCACCACGTTGTTTTAGGCCATAGCTTGCTGAGAACGCCGGCGAACAGGCCGGTGTATAGCGACAGGTAGGCGGCCAGAAGCACCACCAGGAATACGTTCACCGGGCCCGGCATACCGCCGAACTGGGCAATGCTCACGTACACCCAGTTAACGCCGCTGCCGAACAGCCCCAGCCCCCAGAAGAAGCCAATTGAGGCGCTTTGCACCGGGCGACGATTTAGCGTTAATCCCTGTAAACCGGCAAGCGAGACAATGGCCGCTGGCCAGACATCATAGGGAGAAAAAGCCAGCGTTCCGCAGGCACCAAACAAAAGCGCCAGCAGCAGGCGAATGCGCTGGCGTTGAAGAAGTTGAGCTATAGCCATAGCGGCGTTATTCGTCCAGTTTAGGTTGCGGCGAGTCGTCCGGAATTCTGACATGAACCTGAATAATACGACGGCTATCGGCCATCGCGACTTTGAACTGGTAACCATCTATTTCAATGGTTTCGCCACGGGCAGGCAGATGGCCAAAGGCTTGCATCACCAGGCCGCCGATGGTGTCGACTTCTTCGTCGCTAAAGTGCGTGTCGAAGGTATCGTTGAAGTCTTCAATAGAGGCGAGGGCGCGCACCGTCCAAGTATGGCGACTCAGCTGGCGGAAATCGCCGTCTTCTTCGTCGTCGTACTCGTCTTCGATTTCGCCGACAATCAGCTCAAGAATATCTTCGATGGTCACGAGGCCTGAAACGCCGCCGAATTCATCAATGACAATCGCCATGTGGTAGCGCTGCTGACGAAACTCTTTCAGCATGCGGTCAACCCGCTTACTTTCAGGCACGACAACGACCTGACGTAATACTTTTTCCATGCTAAACGGCTCAGAATCGCTGCGCATAAACGGCAGCAGATCTTTCGCCATCAGAATCCCTTCGATGTGATCTTTGTCTTCGCTGATAACCGGGAAGCGGGAGTGAGCGGATTCGATAATGACATCGAGGCACTCGTCCAGCGTCTGGTTGTGCTTAAGCGTCACCATCTGCGAACGCGGGATCATGATGTCGCGGACGCGCTGGTCGGCGATATCCATCACCCCTTCGAGCATGTCGCGGGTGTCCTGGTCTATCAGAGAGTTTTGCTCAGAATCACGAATGAGCGTTAGCAGATCGTCACGGTTTTTAGGTTCACCGTGAAACAGCTGGTTGAGGATGAGGGAGAAAAATCCCTTTTTGGCTTCCGGCGTGTCACTATTCTGTGAATTGTCGTCGCTCATGGCGTTAGGTTTAAGGCCTCATATTAATCAAATACTAACAGGCAGCCTGATGGTGCGCTGCCTGCGCGTTACTGCGGCAAAGGGAAAACCCTGAGCCGACTACTCTTTCTCGGCAATGTACGGATCGGCATACCCAAGAGCAAGCATTATCTCTGTTTCCAGCGCTTCCATCTCTTCGGCCTCATCGTCTTCAATGTGGTCGTAGCCGAGCAGATGCAGGCTACCGTGCACAACCATATGCGCCCAGTGAGCTTCCAGCGGCTTCTCCTGCTCTTTAGCCTCCTGCTCAACCACCTGGCGGCAGATGATCAGGTCGCCAAGCAGCGGCAGTTCGATGCCAGGAGGTGCTTCAAACGGGAAAGAAAGCACGTTGGTTGGCTTATCCTTGCCGCGATAGGTCAGGTTCAGATCGTGACTTTCTTCTGTATCAACCAGACGAACGGTTACCTCTGACTCTGCCTGAAACTGCGGGATAACCGCATCCAGCCAGCGCTGGATCTGTGCTTCGTCCGGCAGGCCACTTTCTTCCTCGCAGGCAACCTGTAAATCTAAAATAACCTGACTCATTTGCTCTCCTGAGCAGAGGCCTGCAGGGCAAGCGCTTCACGTTTGCGCTCTGCGGCGAGCTCGTCTTTACGCTTTTGATCGGCGGTTTCCCAGGCTTCATAGGCGTTAACGATGCGGGCCACAACCGGGTGACGCACCACGTCTTCACTATTAAGGAAGTTAAAGCTGATCTCATCCACCCCGGACAACACGTCGATAGCATGACGTAAACCGGACTTCAGGTTGCGCGGCAGGTCTATCTGCGTCACGTCACCGGTAATAACCGCTTTGGAGTTGAAGCCAATGCGGGTCAGGAACATTTTCATCTGTTCGGTGGTGGTGTTCTGGCTTTCGTCGAGAATGACAAAGGCATCGTTCAGAGTGCGGCCACGCATATAGGCCAGCGGAGCCACCTCGATAACGTTACGTTCAATCAGCTTTTCGACTTTCTCGAAGCCCAGCATTTCAAACAGCGCGTCGTACAGCGGGCGCAGGTACGGGTCCACTTTCTGGCTCAAATCCCCAGGCAGGAAGCCCAGCTTCTCACCCGCTTCAACGGCAGGACGGGTCAGCAGAATACGGCGAATCTCCTGGCGCTCCAGCGCATCAACGGCGGCGGCGACGGCGAGGTAGGTTTTCCCTGTCCCCGCAGGCCCAATGCCGAAGGTAATGTCATGATCGAGAATGTTCGCGATGTACTGCGCCTGGTTAGGCGTACGTGGTTTGATAACCCCACGCTTGGTCTTAATATTGATGGCCTTGCCGTAATCCGGCACGCTGTCCGCCGTTTGCTCCAGCACCCGGCTCTCTTTAATGGCCAGGTGGATTTGTTCCGGGTCGATATCCTGGCTTTGGCCGCGCATTGGCGCAGTGTCTACGTAGAGATGGCGCAGAATATCCGCAGCGGCGTTAACGGAGAGCTCACGGCCGGTGAGTCTGAAATGATTGTCACGGCGGTTGATTTCAATCCCCAGTCGGCGCTCCAGCTGTTTGATGTTGTCATCAAAAGGGCCGCACAGACTAAGCAGACGGGCGTTATCCGCCGGTTCCAGCGTTAATTCACGTGTTTCGATATTCAAACTTATCCTCTGGGTCACTCGGGGCCAGTTAGAGTAAAACGGTTTCTCGTAGCCGAAATATAATCCCGGCTACAGGGAAATTATTTATCCCGCAGCGTGATGGCGCAAGCGTCACAATTGATATTTGGGTGATGTCTTCAGAATGCAAGTGCAAACAATGAGGCAGCCTGCCGGAACCAGGACTCGCTTTCCGACAGGCCACTGAAAGGGTTAAGGCTGGTAAATCCCTACCCCAATGTCATTCTCTTTACGGGTACGGGCGATGACGGATGCCGGTGTTTCAGCAATGCGCAGGCCCATCTCGTCTTCGGTGCGTACCAGCTTCGCGCGCAGGGAGTTGGTCAGGACTTCGGTGATTTCAACATCCACGAACTTCCCGACCATGTCAGGCGTTCCTTCGAAGTTAACCACGCGGTTATTTTCGGTGCGGCCGGACAGCTGCATAATGCTTTTACGCGAAGTGCCTTCAACCAGAATACGCTGCACGGTGCCCAGCATTTTACGGCTCCAGTTCATCACCTGCTGGTTGATGCGATCCTGCAGGATATAAAGGCGCTGTTTCTTCTCTTCTTCCGGCACGTCATCAACCATATCTGCGGCCGGGGTGCCCGGACGCGCGGAGAAGATAAAGCTGAAGCTGGTATCAAAGTTGACGTCGGCAATCAGCTTCATGGTCTGCTCGAAGTCCTGGCTGGTTTCGCCCGGGAAGCCAACGATGAAGTCTGAGCTAATCTGAATATCCGGGCGCGCGGCGCGCAGCTTACGGATAGTGGATTTATATTCCAGCGCGGTGTGCGTACGGCCCATCAGATTCAGCACGCGGTCTGCACCACTCTGTATAGGCAGGTGCAGGAAGCTCACCAGCTCCGGAGTATCGCGATACACTTCGATGATGTCATCGGTGAACTCGATAGGGTGGCTGGTGGTGAAACGAATGCGGTCGATGCCGTCAATTGCCGCAACCAGGCGCAGAAGTTCGGCAAACGAGCAGATGCCGCCGTCGTAGGCCGCGCCGCGATAAGCGTTAACGTTCTGGCCAAGCAGGTTGACTTCACGCACGCCCTGTTCCGCCAGTTGGGCGATTTCAAACAGAATATCGTCACATGGGCGGCTGACTTCTTCCCCACGGGTGTAAGGCACCACGCAGTAGGTGCAGTACTTGTTGCAGCCTTCCATGATTGAGACATAGGCTGTCGGACCGTCGGCTTTTGGTTCTGGCAGGCGGTCAAATTTTTCAATTTCCGGGAAACTGACATCAACGACCGGGCTACGAGTGCCGCGAACCTGATTGATCATCTCCGGCAGGCGGTGCAGGGTTTGCGGACCAAAGACGATGTCCACATAGTGCGCGCGCTGGCGAATTTTTTTCCCTTCCTGAGAAGCAACGCAGCCTCCAACGCCGATGATAACGTCCGGTCTTTTAGCCTTGATATGCTTCCATCGCCCCAGCAGGTGAAACACCTTTTCCTGTGCTTTTTCGCGAATTGAGCAGGTGTTCAGCAGCAGAACATCCGCTTCATTCGCGTTATCGGTCAGCGTGAAGCCGTGGGTGCTGTCCAGCAGATCGGCCATCTTTGATGAATCGTATTCGTTCATCTGACAGCCCCAGGTTTTTATATGGAGTTTTTTTGTCATCGACTTGCCATTGCTCAAGGTGAAGTCAGGAATTAAGCCGGATAGTGTAATGCTTTGCTATGGATGTGACCAGCCTGGGAAAAGCCAGTAGAATTGGCACAGATGAATGAAGGAATGAGACTCATGGCAAATCAACCAATTGAAGTCGCCGTTGTCGGCGGTGGGATGGTCGGCGCGGCGGCAGCGCTGGGCCTGGCACAGCAGGGGATTCGGGTAGCCGTTATTGAGCATCAGGCGCCAGAGGTTTTTGTTCCGGAAAGCCAGCCGGATGTCCGAATTTCTGCAATCAGCAGCGCATCGGTTGGGCTGCTCAAGTCTCTTGGCGTGTGGGACAAAGTTTTAGCGATGCGGGCTCATGCCTATCGCCGCCTGGAAACCTGGGAGTGGGAGAGCGCGCACGTCAGTTTTGATGCTGCCGAGCTGGGCCTGCCTGAGCTTGGTTTTATGGTGGAGAATAACGTGCTGCAGCGCGTACTTTGGGAAGCGCTGGAAGCTCATCCGCAGGTCACTTTGCATTGTCCGGCCAGGCTGAAGCAAATCCATCGCCAGCAGGCGGGGTGGTCGCTTGAGTTTGAAGCAGGAAATTCACTTCATACTGAGATGGTGATTGGCGCGGACGGCGCGAATTCCCAGATCAGAAAATGGGCGGGGATAGGCGTGCATGCCTGGCAGTATCGCCAGTCCTGCATGCTGATTACCGTTAAATGTGAGACCGATCCCGGGGACAGCACCTGGCAGCACTTCACGCCGACCGGGCCGCATGCCTTCTTGCCGCTGTTTGACAACTGGGCCTCGCTCGTCTGGTACGATACGCCAGCACGCATCCGCCAGCTGCAGGGAATGACCCTGCCGCAGCTGCAAAAAGCGATTGCAGCCACTTTCCCTGAGCGGCTGGGGGCGGTCACGCCGTTGGCCTGCGGCGCGTTTCCTCTGACTCGTCGGCATGCTTTGCAGTATGTACAGCAGGGGTTAGCGCTGGTCGGTGATGCGGCGCATACGATTCATCCTTTGGCCGGGCAGGGTGTGAACCTGGGCTATCGCGATGTGGATGCTTTGCTTGATGTGATAATTAATGCCCGTAGCCACGCCGAGGACTGGAAGAGTGAGGCGATCCTGAAACGCTACCAGGCACGTCGTCAGGCGGACAACTTCCTGATGCAGAGCGGAATGGATCTGTTCTATGCCGGATTCAGTAACAACCTTGGGCCGCTGCGCGTGGTGCGTAATATTGGGCTGATGGCTGCGGAAAGAGCAGGCGGCCTGAAGCGTAAAGCGCTGAAATACGCCCTGGGACTCTAATCTTTATGCCCTCTCCGTCCGGGAGAGGGTAAGAGCATCGGGCTCGTTGTGCCTGAAATACAAAAGCAAAAAGCCCGCTTGCGCGGGCTTTTCATTGTGTGGCTGGGGTACGAGGATTCGAACCTCGGAATGCTGGTATCAGAAACCAGAGCCTTACCGCTTGGCGATACCCCAACAGGGTGCGCTCACAGAGTGAACGACTTTTTAAATTGGCTGGGGTACGAGGATTCGAACCTCGGAATGCTGGTATCAGAAACCAGAGCCTTACCGCTTGGCGATACCCCAACAATTTTTTAGGATTTATCGACGTTAATCAATAATTCCGTTGTATGGTGGCTACGACGGGATTCGAACCTGTGACCCCATCATTATGAGTGATGTGCTCTAACCAGCTGAGCTACGTAGCCGAACTTTATCATATTTTTCGATGGCTGGGGTACCTGGATTCGAACCAGGGAATGCCGGTATCAAAAACCGGTGCCTTACCGCTTGGCGATACCCCAATGACCGTCGCGGTGAACCGCATGTCTCGAAAAATAATGGCTGGGGTACCTGGATTCGAACCAGGGAATGCCGGTATCAAAAACCGGTGCCTTACCGCTTGGCGATACCCCATCCGTGCAACGCGAGAGATAAATGGTGCGGGAGGCGAGACTTGAACTCGCACACCTTGCGGCGCCAGAACCTAAATCTGGTGCGTCTACCAATTTCGCCACTCCCGCATAAAAAAGATGGTGGCTACGACGGGATTCGAACCTGTGACCCCATCATTATGAGTGATGTGCTCTAACCAGCTGAGCTACGTAGCCATCTTTTTACGCGCTACCTTATCGGCGTTGCGGGGCGCATTATGCTAACTTGACTCTACAGCGTCAACTAGTTTTTTCCCGAAAACCCGCTCGGAATGCTCGTTTGAATGACTTGCGAACAGCTTGCTTGAAATATCGACAATAACGAACGTTTTTGTTTTTAATTCCGGTTAAAAACAGGGATAAAGCTTCAGCGATAATACATAAAAACAAACGGACCCGAAGGTCCGTTTTGTCATAACTGAATCGAGATTAATAAGCGGCCTGGTGCACGCCAACCGCGCGTCCTGATGGATCGTTCATGGTTTTGAACGATTCATCCCACTCAATTGCCTTCGCGGAAGAACATGCGACAGACGGGCCGCCCGGCACGCATTCTGCTGCGCTCTGTAGCGGGAACAGCTCTTCGAAAATTTCACGGTACAAATAGGCCTCTTTGGAGCCCGGCGTGTTGTACGGGAAACGGTAGGCGGCGGTAGCCAGTTGCTGGTCGCTAATCTGCTCAGCTGCAACTTCTTTCAGGGTATCAATCCAGCTATAGCCTACGCCGTCAGAGAACTGTTCTTTCTGGCGCCATGCCACGCTTGCCGGCAGGTAGGACTCAAAGCACTCACGCAGCACATGCTTCTCCATTTTGCCGTTACCGCACATTTTATCCTGTGGGTTGATGCGCATTGCCACATCGAGGAATTTTTTATCCAGGAATGGCACGCGGGCTTCAACGCCCCAGGCAGACATCGCCTTGTTAGCGCGGGCACAGTCAAACATATGCAGCGCCTGAAGCTTACGCACGGTTTCTTCATGCAGCTCTTTGGCATTTGGCGCTTTATGGAAATAAAGGTAGCCGCCGAACACTTCATCAGAGCCTTCACCAGACAGCACCATTTTGATGCCCATCGCTTTGATTTTACGTGACATCAGGTACATCGGCGTAGAAGCGCGGATGGTGGTCACATCGTAAGTTTCAATGTGATAGATAACATCGCGGATCGCATCCAGGCCTTCCTGTACGGTGAAGTGGATTTCATGGTGGACCGTGCCCAGGTGATGGGCAACTTCCTGCGCGGCTTTCAGGTCCGGAGAGCCTTCCAGACCGACGGCGAAGGAGTGCAGCTGTGGCCACCAGGCTTCGCTGCGCTCTTCATCTTCTACGCGACGTGCCGCAAACTTTTTGGTAATGGCAGAGATAACCGAAGAGTCCAGCCCACCGGACAGCAGTACGCCGTAAGGCACGTCGGACATCAGGTGGCTTTTTACGGAATCTTCCAGCGCCTGACGCAGCGCGTTTTTGTCCGTTACGTTGTCTTTTACTTCTTCATAGCTGAACCAGTCGCGCTGATAGTAGCTGCGGATTTCGCCATCTTTGCTCCACAGGTAGCTTCCTGCCGGGAATTCTTTGATGCTGCGGCAAACGGGCACCAGCGCTTTCATTTCAGAAGCGACATAAAGGTTGCCGTGTTCATCGTGGCCCATATAAAGCGGGATGATACCGATGTGGTCACGGCCAATCAGGTAAGCGTCTTGTTCGCTGTCGTAAAGTGCGAAAGCAAACATACCCTGCAGATCGTCAAGGAATTCCGGGCCTTTTTCCTGATACAGCGCCAGGATGACTTCACAGTCTGAGCCAGTCTGGAAGGTGTAACGGTCGCCGTATTCGGCGCGCAGTGCCTGATGGTTGTAGATTTCACCGTTAACCGCCAGGGCGTGAGTTTTTTCGGTGTTGTACAGCGGCTGAGCGCCCGCGTTGACGTCAACGATGGACAGACGTTCGTGCACAAGAATCGCTTTATCGCTGGCGTAAACCCCTGACCAGTCCGGGCCACGGTGGCGCATCAGGCGTGATAATTCCAGCGCTTTTTTGCGTAATTCAACTGCATCGGTTTTGATATCCAGAACGCCAAAGATAGAACACATATAACTTCTCCGTACACTTGCCTGAGCGATTTGAGTTGTGGTGCTGCGTTGCCGATTTTTTACTTTTGCTGCGGCTTTGCTGCGTTGCTTAGTAATGAAAATGCTCAATCGCTGAAGGGAATGCAAGGGTTTTAGCTTTCAGCTAATAAATAGTGCAGTGGGGATTGCCGATTTCTGAAAAATGATGATGTTTTGGCCGTGAAAATTAGCGGATCGTCAATTTTTAACAATTATGGCTGAGGTTTGCTTTGCGGAAGTGCTACTTCTTTGCGGATACATAAAAAATGCCGGCTTAGCGCCGGCATTCTGAATTAGAAGATATCGATTTCCGCGACTGAGGGATAAATCCAGCTCGGCCGGAACGGCATATCATCGACGTTGTTCAGGCTGGAGACGCCGGAGAGAACAAGTATAGTTTCGAGACCAGCCTGGAAGCCTGCAAGAATATCCGTCCGCAGGTTGTCGCCAACGATGACTGTTTGCTCGGAATGTGCCTGCATTTTGTTGAGCGCCGCGCGGATAATCCACGGGCTCGGCTTGCCAACATAGAAGGGTTCGCGGCCGGAGATTTTCTCTATGCCGGCGCAGAGTGCACCGCAGGCCGGGCTAAAACCGTGTCCGTGGCTGTCAGGGTTGGTGGCAATAAAGCGTGCACCGTTTGCGACGAAGTAAGCGGCTTTATGCATCATTTCCCAGTTAAAGGAGCGGGTTTCACCGACGATGACAAAATCCGGATTAATGTCTGTAATGGTAAACCCTGCTTTGTAGAGCTCGTGAATCAGCGCGCCTTCACCGACGACGTAGGCTTTCTTACCTTCCTGGCGGCGCAGGAAATCCGCGGTGGCCATGGCGGAGGTGTAAAACACGCTCTCCGGCACGTCGATGCCCGCAGAGGCAAAGCGGTTGGCAAGGTCCTGGCTGGTCTGGGAAGGGTAGTTGGTCAGCAGCACCAGCGGCATTTCTTTTTCAAGAATACGTGCCAGAAATTCATTAGCGCCCGGCACGGCGACGTTGTCGTGCATCAGCACGCCGTCGATATCACAAATTACGTTCTGGATGGTGGTCATTAACAACTCTGGCTCACGGAATGAAGTCGGTAACTATAGCGTAAAATGCTGCCTGGGCAGCATTAACTTTCCAGCAGATGCTGAAGCAATATGCCGTTCAGCATTGAACGCTTAACCAGCGCAAACGCCCCAATGGCCGAACGGTCATCGAGCTTCGAACAGACGATAGGCAAGTTTTTACGGAAGGCATTCAATACCTGCGTATTAATGCAGCCTTCGATGGCCGGCAGCAGCACTTTTTCGGCTTCTATTATCTCACCGGCAAGCACGACTTTTTGCGGATTAAACAGGTTAATGGCGATGGCGATGGCTTTCCCCAGGTGGCGGCCCACGTGCTCCAGCACTTCACAGGCCAGCGCATCACCTTTATTGGCGGCTTTGCAGATAGCCTGAATGCCGCAGTCTTCAAGCGTCAGACGACTGTTGTAGCCTTGCTCCAGCAGATGACGAACACGTTTTTCGATCGCGGCATTTGCGGCGATGGTTTCCAGGCAGCCAAAGTTGCCGCAGTGGCAGCGCTCGCCCAATGGGTCTACCTGGATGTGGCCAATCTCACCGACGTTGCCGTTTCGGCCGATAAAAATCCGGCCGTTGGACAGGATGCCGGCCCCGGTGCCGCGGTGAACACGCACTAAAATGGAGTCTTCGCAGTCGTGAGTTGCACCGAAGTAGTGCTCGGCGAGCGCCAGGCTGCGAATATCGTGCCCGACAAAGCAGGTCACCTTAAAGCGTTTTTCGAGGCGATCAACCAGCGCCCAGTTGTTGACGGTGATGTGTGGCATGTAGCGAATCACGCCGCTTTCTGGGTCGACAAGGCCGGGCAGGATGACTGAAATAGCGATCAGCTCACGCGTCTTACGCTGCCAGGTCTCGATAAAGTGGCTAATGGCGTTGAGCAGCGCATGCTCGAGGGTTTCCTGCGTGCGTTCAGGCAGCGGATAGTGCTCTTCGGCAATTGATTTAGCGCTCAGGTCAAATAGCGTGATGGTGGCGTCATGGCGCCCAAGGCGCACGCCAATTGCGTGGAAGTTACGCGTTTCGGTGATAATAGAGATAGCGCGGCGGCCGCCGGTGGAGGCCTGCTGATCGACTTCTTTAATCAGGCCGCGCTCAATAAGCTGGCGAGTAATTTTTGTGACGCTGGCAGGTGCAAGCTGGCTTTGTTCGGCAATCTGGATGCGCGAGATGGGACCATGTTGGTCAATCAGGCGGTAGACCGCCGCGCTATTCAGCTGTTTTACCAGGTCAACGTTACCAATTTGGGCTTGTCCGCCAGTCGTCATGCTATTTACTCAGTTACGACCTCGTTACCATTAACGATGGTCTTGATAATTTTATAGTCGCGGGTAAACACGGTTAAGTTAGCCACTTTGCCGGTTTCGATTGCGCCCAGCTGTTTATCCACGCCCATTGCGCGAGCAGGGTAGAGCGTTGCCATACGCAGGACTTCATCCAGTGCAATGGCCGCGTGTTCTACCAGATTACGCACGCCCTGAATCATTGTCAGCGCAGAACCGCTGAGGGTTCCGTTCTCATCAACGCACAGACCGTCACGGTAGTATATTGTTTTACCAGCAAAAATGAACTGATCGATATCCGCGCCAGCCGGTGCGGTTGCGTCGGTTACCAGGCATAGTTTATCGCCTTTCACGCGTTTTGCGGTGCGGATGTTCGCATAATCGACATGCAGGCCATCGGCAATGATGCCACAGTAAACGTCAGCTTCATCAAAAATGGCGCCCGCAAGGCCCGGTTCACGGCCGGTAATATAAGGCATGGCGTTGAAAAGGTGTGTCGCGAAGGTGATCCCGGCGCGGAAGCCAATTTTGGCTTCTTTAAGGGTCGCATTGGAGTGACCTGCGGAAACGATAATGCCCGCCGCAACCAGTTTCTGAATCACTTCCGGCTCAACCATTTCTGGGGCGAGGGTGATTTTGGTGATGACGTCGGCATTCTGGCACAGGAAATCAACCAGCTTCGCGTCCGGTTTACGGACGAAGCCAGGATTGTGCGTGCCTTTTTTTACGATGTTGAGCCATGGACCTTCAAGATGTAAGCCCAGCGCCTGGTGGCGGTGTTTTGCCAGGTATTCACGCATGACTTTCACGCCCTGCATCATCAGCTCGTCGCTGGTAGTGATAAGCGTAGGCAGGTAGCTGGTGCAGCCGGAGCGTTCGTTCGCTTTCTGCATGATTTCCAGCGTTTCAACCGAAACGGCTTCTGCGGTGTCGTTAAACTGCACGCCGCCGCAGCCGTTCAGCTGAACATCAATAAAGCCGGGGGCAATGACGGCACCGCCCACATCGCGCGTTTCAACCCCTGCTGGCAGTGCATCAACAGGGCAAACACGCTCAATCAGGCCATCGGTAATGACTACCGCGTGGTCATCCAGAATTTCATGGCCGGTATAAATCCGACCGTGGATTAATGCATACATATCCTACCCCCGGTAATAACGTCGTGCTTTAAGACTTTAAGATCGCTAATAAAGAGGGAAGATGGACATCCTTCCTCTTTATGACTGTCTGCTAAAAACCAGAAGTCTGGTTTCCTTCATTTCTCTTTTGACGCCCTCGGGCGTTTTATCGTTGCCTGAGGCGCGCCAATGATCAATCGGGCCTTAAAGACCTTTGATATTCTCTGCTTCCAGCTCGTTGAAGTACTTCAACGTTTTCACTTTCAGCTCCATCGTGGATGGCTCATCACAAACAATGACCGCCTTCGGATGCAGCTGCAGGCAGGTGATGGTCCACATATGGTTAACGTTGCCTTCAACGGCCGCCTGAAGCGCCTGGGCTTTCACGCCGCCCAGTACCAGAATCATCACTTCTTCTGCGTCCAGCAGCGTACCCACGCCCACGGTCAGCGCATATTTTGGCACCTGAGTTACGTCGCCGCCGAAGAAGCGGGAGTTTGCCACGCGGGTGTCATGGGTCAGGGTTTTGATACGAGTACGGGAAGCCAGGGAAGAGGCTGGTTCGTTAAACGCGATGTGACCATCGTTGCCCACGCCGCCCATGAACAGGTGGATTTTGCCGTAGGAGCGAATTTTTTCTTCGTAGCGGCGGCATTCTGCATCAACATCTTCCGCGTTGCCGTTCAGCAGGTTGATGTTTTCCGCAGGGATATCAACGTGATCAAAGAAGTTGCGGTGCATGAAAGTATAATAACTTTCCGGATGTTCCTTCGGCAGGCCGACGTATTCATCCATGTTGAACGTAACGACGTTCTTAAAGCTAACCTGGCCTGCTTTATGCATCTCAACCAGAGCTTTGTAAGCTTCCAGCGGCGTACCGCCGGTTGGCAGACCCAGAACGAAAGGACGATCTGCGGTCGGTTTGAATGCATTAATGCGGTTTACAATATGGCGAGCTGCCCATTTGCCGACTTGTGCCGGGGTAGCCAGGGGAATCAGTCTCATCATTCACCTCGTAGTTAAGAGTAAAAATAGGGTTAGCTGAATCGATCTCGATAAGCATAAGGGTAAACCACTTTTATACTGAACCGACAGGGATCAATCCGCCTTGATTTTTTGAATCATAAAATAAGTTTTCGGAGATAGCCAGTAAGAGGGGAGGGTTGAAGCGATATTTGGTGATAAATGTCACAAAAAAGGTGCGTTTAATTTGCGGTACGAATTAATTTTTTTCACACTTCAGCGTGTGATGTGAATCGTCGCCGTGTATTCAATGTAAGTAAGACAATAAAAACACTGCTTGAGCGAGCCTTAACGGGGTCTCATAGGGGGAATAAAGTGAGTATTCTAGGTTATCTACAACGCGTGGGCCGGGCACTTATGGTGCCGGTGGCTACACTGCCAGCAGCAGCAATACTAATGGGGGTTGGTTACTGGATTGACCCAGTCAGTTGGGGTGGAGACAACGCACTAGCGGCGCTCTTCATTAAATCCGGTTCCGCAATCATCGATCACATGTCCGTGCTTTTCGCCATCGGCGTCGCTTACGGTATGTCTAAAGACAAAGACGGCGCAGCAGCGCTGACCGGCTTTGTTGGCTTCCTGGTTCTGACCACCCTCTGCTCACCGGCAGCGGTTGCGATGATCCAGAAAATTCCGGTGGATCAGGTTCCAGCGGCATTTGGTAAAATTGAAAACCAGTTTGTGGGTATTCTGGTCGGTATTATCTCTGCGGAATTGTACAATCGCTTCAGCGGCGTTGAGCTGCCGAAAGCGCTGTCGTTCTTCAGCGGTCGCCGTCTGGTCCCTATCCTCACCTCCTTCCTGATGATCGTTGTTGCCTTCATCATGATGTACATCTGGCCGATGATCTTTGACGGTCTGGTGAACTTCGGTGAGCACATCCAGAAACTCGGTTCTGCAGGCGCAGGTATCTATGCGTTCTTCAACCGTCTGCTGATCCCGGTTGGTCTGCACCACGCCCTGAACTCCGTGTTCTGGTTTGACGTTGCCGGCATTAACGACATCCCTAACTTCCTGGGTGGCGCTCAGTCCATCGAAGCAGGTAAAGCGGTTGTCGGTATCACCGGCCGTTACCAGGCGGGCTTCTTCCCGATCATGATGTTCGGCCTGCCGGGTGCAGCGCTGGCTATTTACCACTGTGCACGTCCTGAAAACAAAGCAAAAGTTGCCGGTATTATGATGGCGGCCGCCTTCGCTGCGTTCTTCACCGGTATCACCGAACCGCTGGAATTCTCCTTCATGTTCGTTGCTCCGGTACTGTACCTGATCCACGCAGTGCTGACCGGTATCTCCGTGTTCATCGCGGCAAGCATGCACTGGATTGCTGGCTTCGGCTTCTCCGCGGGTCTGGTGGATATGGTGCTTTCGTCCCGTAACCCGCTGGCAACCCACTGGTGGATGCTGATTCCTCAGGGTCTGGTGTTCTTCGTTCTCTACTACGTGGTATTCCGTTTCACCATCACTAAATTCAACCTGCTGACCCCTGGCCGTGAACTGGCGGTAGCCGGTGATGAAGCTGATGGTCAGGACGTGAATGTGAGCGGCGATGCGAATCAGGACGTTTCCGGCCTGGCTCGTCAGTACATCTCTGCGGTCGGTGGCTCTGCTAACCTGACCGGTATTGATGCCTGTATCACTCGTCTGCGTCTGAACGTGAAAGACTCTTCCGTAGTAAACGAAGCGCTGGCTAAGCGTCTGGGTGCAACGGGCGTTATCCGCCTGAACAAAACCAGCGTGCAAATCATCGTTGGCTTTGCTGCAGAAAAAATTGCTAACGCAATGAAAACTGCAGGCACCGTAGAAGCAGCCGCGCCTGTTGCTGGCACAGCGCCAGCGCCTGCTGCTAAACCACAGGCGGTTCCAAACGCCACCAGTACGACCGTTGCGGCTCTGGTTTCTCCGGTCACTGGCGAAGTGGTTGAGCTTGATCAGGTTCCTGACGAAGCGTTTGCCAGCAAAGCAGTAGGGGATGGTGTGGCCGTTAAGCCAACCGACAAAACCGTGGTTTCTCCTGCTGCGGGTACGATTGTGAAAATCTTCAACACCAACCACGCTTTCTGCCTCGAAACAGAAAAAGGCGCTGAAATTGTGGTTCACATGGGCATCGATACCGTTGCTCTGGGTGGTAAAGGGTTCACTCGTCTGGTGGAAGAGGGTGCGGAAGTGGTTGCCGGCCAGCCGGTTCTGGAAATGGATCTTGATTTCCTGAACGCCAACGCTCGTTCCATGATTAGCCCGGTTGTTTGCAGCAACATCGACGACTTCAGCGGTCTGGTTATCCAGGCGAAAGGTCAGGTGGTTGCCGGTCAAACGCCACTGTATGAGATTAAAGGCAAGTAATCGCTCCTGAGTAAGCATTTGTGCCTTAAGCGGCTGGCGTAAATCGTCAGCCGCTTTTTTATTGCCTGCCGTTAACCGGGCATGAACAACCCTAATTTATGCAACTAAAGGTTGTTTCCCGGGGCCGCTTATTAGATCATGCACCGTTAACTAAGGTACACGCTTTGAGGAACCCGCGATGAGTGAGGCTGAAGCCCGCCCAACTAACTTTATTCGTCAGATTATTGATGAAGACCTGGCGAACGGTAAGCACACGAGTATTTGCACCCGTTTTCCGCCTGAGCCAAATGGCTATCTGCATATTGGTCACGCCAAGTCTATTTGCCTGAACTTTGGCATTGCCCAGGACTACCAGGGGCAGTGCAACCTGCGTTTCGATGACACAAACCCGGTAAAAGAAGACATCGAATACGTAGAGTCCATCAAGCATGACGTTGAATGGCTGGGCTTCCATTGGTCCGGTAACGTTCGTTATTCGTCTGACTATTTTGACCAGCTGTTTAACTATGCCGTTGAGCTTATTAATAAAGGTCTGGCCTATGTTGATGAGCTGAGCCCGGAACAAATTCGTGAATACCGTGGTTCCCTGACCGCGCCTGGCAAAAACAGCCCATTCCGCGATCGTAGCGTTGAGGAAAACCTCGCGCTGTTCGAGAAAATGCGCAACGGTGAGTTCGCCGAAGGTACCGCCTGCCTGCGTGCTAAAATCGATATGGCTTCGCCATTCATCGTGATGCGCGATCCGGTGCTGTACCGCATTAAGTTTGCCGACCACCACCAGACCGGCAGCAAGTGGTGCATCTACCCGATGTACGACTTCACCCACTGCATTTCTGATGCGCTGGAAGGGATCACCCACTCGCTGTGTACCCTGGAATTCCAGGATAACCGTCGTCTGTATGACTGGGTGCTGGATAACATCACTATTCCTGCTCACCCGCGCCAGTACGAGTTTTCTCGCCTTAACCTCGAATACGCCATCATGTCCAAGCGTAAGCTTAACCTGCTGGTGACCGAGAAGATTGTTGAAGGCTGGGATGACCCGCGCATGCCGACTATTTCGGGCCTACGCCGCCGTGGTTACACCGCAGCTTCTATTCGCGAATTCTGTAAGCGCATTGGTGTGACCAAGCAAGACAACACCGTGGAAATGGCTTCTCTGGAATCCTGCATCCGTGACGATCTCAACGAGAACGCACCGCGTGCGATGGCCGTGCTGGATCCGGTGAAAGTTATCATCACTAACTATCCTCAGGGTGAAGAAGAGACGGTGACCATGCCTAATCATCCGAACAAACCTGAGATGGGCAGCCGTGAAGTGCCGTTCAGCGGTGAGGTTTATATCGACCGGGCTGACTTCCGTGAAGAAGCGAACAAGCAGTACAAGCGCCTGGTGCTGGGTAAAGAAGTTCGCCTGCGTAATGCGTATGTGATCAAAGCCGAGCGTGTTGAAAAAGATGCGGAAGGCAATATCACCGAGCTTTACTGCACCTACGACCCGGAAACCCTGAGCAAGGACCCGGCAGACGGTCGCAAAGTTAAAGGCGTGATTCACTGGGTGAGCGCCGCACATGCGTTGCCGGTTGAAATCCGCCTGTATGACCGCCTGTTCAGCGTTGCAAACCCAGGCGCTGCGGAGGACTTCCTGTCGACCATTAACGCTGACTCACTGGTTATTCGTCAGGGCTTCGTTGAGCCAAGCCTGCAGAACGCAGAAAAAGGTAAGGCTTATCAGTTCGAGCGTGAAGGTTACTTCTGCCTCGACAGCCGTTACACGACGGCCGAAAAATTGGTATTTAACCGCACCGTTGGCCTGCGCGATACCTGGGCTAAAATCGGCGAATAATTGCCGTTAATCGTCTGATAAAAACGCCGCTCAATGCGGCGTTTTTTCTTTCTGGTTACCTGGTATTAACGAGCAGTACACATTCGCGATGCGAATTAATTCTCATTTACACTCTTCAGATCATTCCCTCGCACTCAGTCATCTCTTCTCCGTAATATCCTGATGCTTATAATGAAAGCGCTCTCAAAAGAATTTTATGTGGTTAATTAATCGGATTGCGGGCTAAGCATCTGCTGAGCGATTTTGTTACAAATGCACATAGATTATGTGCTCTCTGTCATACTCCAGGAAATCTCTGATACAAAGTCATTGATAATTCGCGTCGCGAAAAATAGTCTATGAGCAGCAGTAATGCGGGTGTGTCAGGTAGAAACCGCTTTTAGCCTTTGGGCAATTTTACTTTTTTCGTCAATGGCGCTTTTCACGTCAGACGATGATTTTTACGTCAAAGAGGAATTTAACTATGCGTACGTTTAGTGGCAAACGTAGTGCGCTTGCTCTTGCTATTGCAAGCGTTACCGCTCTTTCAGGTTTTGTAGTGGCTCCGCAGGTTAGCGCTGCGGGCTTTGTTGATGACTCAACGCTGACCGGTGGCGTCTATTACTGGCAGCGCGAACGTGACCGTAAAGATGTGACCGACGGTAAGTACAAAACTAACCTGTCACACTCAACCTGGAACGCTAACCTGGACTTCCAGTCCGGCTACGCAGCCGACATGTTTGGCCTGGATATCGCCGCTTTCACCGCCATTGAGATGGCCGAAGACAGCGCCAGCGGCCACCCAAACGAAATCGCATTCTCCTCTAAAAACAAAGGCTACAGCGAAGACTACTCCGGCGATAAAGGCGGCATCAGCCTTTATAAAGCGGCCGCTAAATTTAAGTACGGCCCGGTCTGGGCTCGTGCGGGTTATATCCAGCCAACCGGCCAAACGCTGTTAGCGCCACACTGGAGCTTCATGCCTGGTACCTATCAGGGGGCTGAAGCTGGGGCGGCATTCGACTATGGCGATGCAGGTGCGCTGAGCTTCTCCTACATGTGGACCAACGAGTACAAGGCTCCATGGCATCTGGAAACGGACAAGTTCTACCAGAACGACAAAAAGACCAAAGTTGATTATCTGCACTCCATCGGCGCGAAATATGACTTCAAAAATGACCTGATTCTGGAAGGGGCATTTGGTCAGGCTGAAGGTTTTGTTGACCAGTACTTCGCGAAAGCGAGCTACAAATTTGACGTTGCAGGCAGCCCGCTGAGCACCAGCTACCAGTTCTACGGCACCCGTGATAAAGCCTCTAACAACACCATCAACGATATTTATGACGGTACCGCGTGGCTGCAGGCGCTGACCTTAGGCTACAAAATTGGCCAGGTTGACCTGCGTCTGGAAGGGACCATGGTGAAGGCAGAAGGCCAGCAGGGTTACTTCCTGCAGCGTATGACGCCAACCTATGCCTCTTCAAACGGCCGTCTCGATGTGTGGTGGGATAACCGTTCTGACTTCAACGCCAACGGCGAAAAAGCCGTGTTCTTCGGCGCAATGTATGACCTGAGCAACTGGAATCTGCCGGGTTGGGCTGTTGGGGGCTCCTATGTTTATGCATGGGATGCAAAACCAGCCACATGGGCGCTTGATGCTTCCGGTAACCGTCAGGATATCGCATCCAACAAGATCAAAGAGTCTTCATACAGCCTCGACGCAATGTACACCGTGCAGGAAGGCCGTGCGAAAGGTACGCTGTTCAAACTGCACTTCACTCAGTACGACAACCACTCCGATATCCCAAGCTGGGGCGGTGGTTACGGCAACATGTTCCAGGATGAGCGTGACGTGAAATTTATCGTTATTGCTCCGTTCACCATCTTCTAATGCTAAATCGGGCGCGCAAGCGCCCGTTTTTTATAAGGAACTGAACATGAAAAAAATCCTGCTGGTTACCGCCGTGGCTTTCACGCTCTCCGCCTGCGTTCAGCCCCCGGCTCCGCCGGAAGATTCACATCTGAAGCAGGCTTACAGCGCTTGTATCAATACCGCAGAAGGCAACCCGGATAAAATCGAAGCCTGCCAGAGCGTGCTGAACGTACTGCGCCAGGAAAAACAGCACAAAGCGTTTGTTGAAAAAGAGACCGTGAGCGTGCTGGATTATCAGAAATGCATTCAGGCAAGAAAGAGCGGGAATGATGAAGCCGCGAAGGTTCGCTGCGATAAAATCTGGCAAGAAATTCGCGCGAATAACAGCTGATTACGTTTTTTCAGTCAATAAAAAAACCGGCAAGGGAAACCTGCCGGTTTTTGCTTTTAAACGCCACCTGTTCGGCAGCGTTCGTTAATGCGGATTACTTATTTAGGATCGTGCGCGGTGTCGTCTTCGCGGCAGTCGCCTTCGGCACAGTGTCCGTACAGATAGAGACTGTGGTTAGTCAGGCGGATACCGTGGCGTGTGGCAATTTCACGCTGGCGCGATTCAATAGAATCATCGCTGAACTCGATTACTTTGCCGCAATCGAGGCAGATAAGGTGATCGTGGTGATGCTGCTGGGTCAGCTCGAAAACGGACTTGCCGCCTTCAAAATTATGGCGGGTCACGATCCCGGCATCGTCAAATTGGTTCAGCACGCGGTAGACCGTCGCCAGGCCTATTTCTTCGCCCATGTCGATCAGACGTTTATATAAGTCTTCCGCGCTGACGTGATGATTTACCGGCTCTTGCAGCACTTCGAGGATTTTCAATCGCGGAAGCGTGACTTTCAAGCCGGCCTTCTTTAATGCGGTATTGTTGTCAGTCATGCGGAAAGTGTCCTGTTGCTTAACGATTCGCTCAAACTGCAGTGAGCGTAAAGAGTAATGCGTCTCATTATAGAACTGCTGCTTCTAAATGGGAACCGCAAGTATGGTGCAAAATGAGGCTGAAAAATCGTGGCGGCGTCGCCATTTACAGTAATTATCAGCCAAGCTGTCAGGAAGACATTGTACAGGGATGTACGAGAAAGTTACAAACTTGTAGCAATTATTTTCATTGCTACAAGCTATCAAGATGGCGCAAACGCTGCATTTGCGCCAGACAAATCAGGCGTTAATAATATCGGCCAGATTCAGTTCTTCAGAAATCTGTTTGACCCACTTCTCAACGCGCTCGGCGGTCAGTTCCGGCTGGCGGTCTTCGTCGATGGCCAGACCGACAAAGTTGTCGTCGTCTGCCAGGCCTTTTGACGCTTCAAAGTGGTAGCCCGCGGTCGGCCAGTGGCCTACGATAGCGGCGCCGCGCGGTTCGATGATATCGCGAATGGTACCCAGCGCATCACAGAAGTATTCCGCGTAGTCTTCCTGGTCACCACAGCCGAACAGCGCAACCAGCTTACCGTTGAAATCGACTTCTTCGAGAGTAGGGAAGAAATCATCCCAGTCGCACTGCGCTTCGCCGTAGTACCAGGTTGGGATGCCGAGCAACAGAATGTCGAAACCTTCGAGATCTTCTTTGCTGCTTTTAGCAATGTCATGCACCTCAGCAACGTCTTTACCGAGCTGTTTTTGAATCATTTTTGCGATATTTTCGGTGTTACCGGTGTCGCTGCCGAAAAAAATGCCTACGATTGCCATGAGTAAAATAACCTCTTGAAACTTAATAGTATGCTGGCCGTTCAATGCCCACGTATAGGGCAATCATAGCAGAACAGCTCCACCAGCGGAAACAGCTATCACGGCGGGGTGCACAGTCTGCAACATGGTTTTGCTCACCCTTTTGAGATTTCAGATGACGGGCAGGGCAACAGAAAGCGCTATCCCAGCTTTTTAAGCTGCTCGAGCAACATCTCTTCGATCAGTTCGCTACGACTGATGCTGCGGGCGTCGGCAAGCTGGTTGAGGGCGTCGACCGCATCATTGTTCAGTTTTAGCTCAACTCGCTTCAAACCACGCACTTTGTCGCGCTTAAGCTGATTGCGTTTATTAATACGCAGCTGCTCATCGCGCGAGAGCGGATTGGTTTTAGGCCGCCCGGGGCGACGCTCGTCCGCGAACAGATCTAATGTAGTACGGTCCGTTTGTTCTTTTGCCATGATTAGGATACTGACAGGAAATTCTGGCTGCAGGGGCAGGGTGCCGGTGCAATTAAGCGCGCCATCATACATCAGCGCGCCATTCCCGCCAACGCGTTAGCGACTTCTGCTGGCCGGTCGTTCTGTTTTTAATCAGTTTTTCGGTTCCGCGTCGATAAATCGGTGAATTGCGCGTAAAACTGCCTCCGGTTTTTCAGCGTGAACCCAGTGGCCCGCGCCAGCGATGACGTGCGCACGAGCCTGCGGGAACTGACTTAAAAGCGCCTCGCGGTGGCTTTCATCAACATACGGCGAGTTCCCGCCACGGATGAATAAGGCGGGATGCTGCCAGGCGGGAACGGGTTGCCAGCCAACGATACTTTCGTATTGCTGCCAAAGCACCGGCACGTTGAACTTCCACTCGCCGTCGGCAAAAGACTTCAGCAGAAACTGAATGACGCCTTCTTCTTCTACGTGTTCGCGCATGATCTGCGCCGCCTGCTGGCGAGTCTCAACGCCTGCTTCAGTGACCGCACGAATCGCCGCAAAAATCTCGTCGTGACGGCGAACCTGATAGTTAACCGGAGCGATATCAATCATCACCAGTTTATCGATGCGCTGGGGGGCAAGAGCCGCCAGCGCCATCACCACTTTGCCGCCCATAGAGTGACCGATAAACGTGGCTTTCTCGATACCATAATCATCAAGCGTGTCCAGAACGTCGCCGGCCATTGCGGCATAGCTCATATCGTCGCTGCGCGGAGACAGCCCGTGGTTACGCAGATCTATTTGCAGCAAAGTATGATCTTTACCCAGATCCCGCGCCAGCACGCCGAGATTATCCAGGCTGCCAAACAGGCCGTGGATCAGTACGATAGGGGAATTGCTATTCGATTGTTGCGCAGTTTGCAGGCGAGCATTTAATTTCATGGCAAAGTTCTTTATTTTGGTTCGTTTGGTTAGGGTATCATGTTGGCATTCCTGCGGGCGTGCGGCAAATATTCAGTTTACTCTGACTTTGAGTCGCCCCTCCTGTTCGCTGTTGGGATTTGACCCTATACTCCCAACGACTTGTATTCAGAAAAGATATCGTACTGGATTAAGATGAAAACAATCGAAGTTGATGACGAGCTTTACCGCTACATTGCCAGTCAGACTAAGCACATTGGCGAGAGCGCGTCAGACATTTTACGGCGCATGCTTAAATTTACCGCCGGGCAAACACCAGCAGCCACTCCTACGCCAGCCGCGCCTGAGCGCGCTGCGGCTCCCGTTGTTGAAGAGAAGCCTGCGAACACCGCCCGCAACCGCGTGCGCGCCGTTCGTGAGCTGCTGCTTTCGGATGAATATGCCGCTCAGAATAAGGCCGTAAACCGCTTTATGATGGTGCTGTCCACGCTGTATCAGCTGGACGCGAAGACCTTCGGCGAAGCGACAGAATCCCTGCATGGCCGCACTCGCGTCTATTTTGCCGGTGATGAGCAAACGCTGCTGGCAAACGGCAATCAAACCAAGCCTAAACATGTTCCGGGCACCCCATACTGGGTGATCACCAATACGAATACTGGTCGTAAATGCAGCATGGTTGAACACATCATGCAGTCAATGCAGTTCCCTGCGGAGCTGATTGAAAAGGTTTGCGGCACTATTTAAAAACCTGGCGTCAGTAAGGAAGAGCCAATGGCTAACCACGATCGTGCGGGCCAGCCTGCACAACAGAGCGATTTGATTAACGTAGCCCAGCTTACGGCGCAGTATTACGTGCTGAAGCCTGTGGTGGGTAATAGTGAACACGCGGTGAAATTCGGGACTTCCGGCCACCGCGGCAGTGCGGCGCGTCATAGCTTTAACGAACCTCATATTCTGGCGATTGCGCAAGCTATTGCTGAAGAGCGTGCGAAGAATGGGATCACCGGTCCGTGCTATGTGGGCAAAGATACCCACGCACTGTCCGAACCTGCGTTTATCTCCGTGCTGGAAGTGCTGGCTGCCAACGGCGTGGACGTTATTGTGCAGCAGGATAACGGCTACACCCCAACGCCGGCGGTTTCTAACGCCATTCTGGTGCATAACCAAAAGGGCGGCGCTCAGGCGGACGGGATTGTTATCACGCCATCCCACAACCCACCGGACGACGGCGGTATTAAGTACAACCCGCCAAACGGTGGCCCGGCTGATACCAACGTCACCAAAGTCGTTGAAGATCGCGCTAACGCGCTGCTGGCCGACGGCCTGAAAGGCGTGAAGCGTATCTCTCTGGATAAAGCCTGGGAAAGTGGCCACGTTCAGGAGCAGGATCTGGTTCAGCCGTTCATCGAAGGCCTGGTGGATATCGTCGACATGGCCGCGATTCAAAAAGCAGGCCTGAAGCTGGGCGTTGACCCACTCGGCGGCTCCGGGATCGAATACTGGCACCGTATCGCGAAGCACTACAACCTGGATTTGACCATCGTTAACGATCAGGTCGATCAGACTTTCCGCTTTATGCATCTCGATAAAGACGGCGCAATCCGCATGGACTGCTCCTCCGAATGTGCGATGGCGGGCCTGCTGGCGCTGCGCGACAAATTCGATCTGGCGTTTGCTAATGACCCGGATTATGACCGCCACGGTATAGTTACGCCTGCTGGCCTGATGAACCCTAACCATTATCTGGCCGTGGCTATTAACTACCTGTTCCAGCATCGTCCGCAGTGGGGCAAAGATGTAGCGGTAGGCAAAACCCTGGTTTCTTCCGCGATGATCGACCGCGTGGTGGAAGACCTGGGCCGCAAGCTGGTGGAAGTCCCGGTTGGCTTTAAGTGGTTCGTCGACGGCCTGTTCGACGGCAGCTTCGGCTTCGGTGGTGAAGAAAGCGCCGGGGCATCGTTCCTGCGTTTTAACGGCACGCCATGGTCGACCGACAAAGACGGCATCATCATGTGCCTGTTGGCGGCAGAAATCACCGCCGTAACGGGCAAAAACCCGCAGCAGCATTACGACGAGCTGGCGGCACGCTTTGGCGCACCAAGCTACAACCGTATTCAGGCTCCGGCGACCTCCGCACAGAAAGCCGCGCTGTCTAAGCTGTCGCCAGAAATGGTCAGTGCAGACACGCTGGCAGGTGACCCGATCACCGCCCGCCTTACGGCAGCACCGGGCAACGGCGCTTCCATCGGTGGTCTGAAGGTGATGACCGGGAACGGCTGGTTCGCCGCTCGTCCTTCCGGCACCGAAGACGCCTACAAAATTTACTGTGAAAGCTTCCTGGGCGCAGAGCACCGCGAGCAGATTGAGAAAGAAGCGGTAGAGATTGTCAGCGAAGTGCTGAAGAACGCGAAGTAAAAGTACTGTGAAGAAAGGGAGCGAATTACCGCTCCCTTTTTTATCAGATGTGCCTGTCGGTTAATTCAAAACGCGGTGACACCAGGCCATACAACGTCCAGCCTAAGAACGTCACCATCGCACCATAGAGCATTGCCTCCTCCCCGGAAGAGTACAGCGCGTAGAAGCTGTAAATCGCGCCAATAAGGGCAATTATGTTCGCCATCCTCGCTTTACCTGCCTCTACCTTCGCTAGTTTCTGAATAATCACCAGCGCCGCCATCGACAGAATATAAGGGATGATGTTGGTGACCACCGCCAGGTTAACCAGCACGTTGAACTGTTTGTTCAGCGAAGGGCTGATGGTCATCAGCGACAGCAAACTCTGGAACATAACAATGATCAGCATGCCTTTGACCGGGGCGTCAGCCTTTGACAAGCGGGAGAAGATTTTCGGAAAGTAGCCTTCATCGGCGGATGATTTAAACACCTGCGCGATGGTGAACTGCCAGCCGAGCAGCGAGCCGCAGCACGACATCACCATCAGACCCATGATCACCTTGCCGACCGTCGGATTAAACATCTGGGCAAAAGCCACGCCAAACGGTGCCGTAGAGTTAGCGATATCGACGTTGGGTACAATCCCGGCTATTACGTTGGTTGAAATAATATAAATCACCGCCGCGCCCAGCGTGCCGCCCATCACGGCAATTGGCACGTTGCGCTCCGGGTTTTCCACTACATCGGTATTGGCGCAGGCGGACTCCAGCCCAAGGAAGGCCCACAGCGTCATCGCGATAGAAGAACCAACGGCCTCAAAGAACGGAACATGGTGCGGGTTCCACGATTCGGCATACAGGGAAGGGCTGAACCAGAACCAGCCGATTATCGACAGTCCAAGCACCGGGATTATCACGCCCCAGACGGTAATGCTGCTCAACTGCCCGGTTATGCGCGCTCCGCCGAAGTTGGCGACGGTACAAATCCACAGTACGCAGATAGTGGCGATAGCAATTTGCACCGGCGACAGTATCGCGCCGAACAGTTCGCTGCCGTAGCCCACAGCCGAAATAGCAATCGCAACGTTCGCAATCAGCAGCGATACCCCGTAGGTGTAGTTGGCCATAAAGTTGCCGGATTTGCCGAAAGCGTATTCGGCATACCCTCCCATACCGCCGGATTTGCGGCTGAACATCCCGCATTTGGCAAAGGCGTAGGCCAGCGCCATCGAGCCGACGGCGGTAACCAGCCAGGAGATAATCGAGATAGTCCCGACTTCTGCCAGCTTGGTGGGCAGCATAATAATGCCCGAGCCCATCATGTTCACCGTGGTGAGGATAGTCAGCTGCACCACGCCCATCTTGTTGCTTTTTTGCGTTGCCATAATCAAAGTCTCAACGTGAAAGTGGTGGGAAATTAGCGTTTCAGCACATAGCTCCAGACGCGTTTACGTCCGTCGCACTCTTCGATGTACACGCCCTGCAATTCCGGCGCGAAGCCGGGAAGCTGGTTAATGCCGTCCTCCAGCGCCTGGAAATAGTGCTGTACGGAACCCCCCCAAATTTCTCCCGGCACTACGCACAGCACTCCCGGTGGGTAAGGCAAGGCGCCTTCTGCAGCAATACGGCCTTCCACCTCGCTGAGCGGCACCAGCTCAACTTCGCCGCGAACAAACGCAAGGTTTGCCTGCTGAGGATTCATCGCAACGCGTGGGAAATGGTCGTGGCGGAACATCTCTTTTTGCAGCTGTTTCACGTCGAGGCTGGCGTAAAGATCGTGCATTTCCTGGCATAGCTGGCGCAGGGTGTAGCCTTCGTAGCGTTCCTGATACTGGTGGTATAAAGAAGGGAGAACTTCGGCGAGCGGGGCATCGGTTTCCAGCAAATGCTCAAAGCGTACCAGGTGGGCGACCAGATGCTGCATTTTTGCCATGTCTTCAGCCGGGGTGAGCAGGAACAGAATAGAGTTCAGGTCGCATTTCTCAGGCACGATGCTGTTTTCACGCAGGTAATTAGCGAGGATGGTAGCGGGCACGCCAAAGGCTTCGTATTTGCCGGTGGTTGCATTAATGCCCGGCGTCGTGAGAAGCAGCTTGCAGGGGTCGACAAAATATTGATGTTCGGCGTAGCCTTCGAAGGCATGCCAGCGCTCGCCGGGTACGAAGTGGAAGAAACGCAGATCGTTGGCAATTTCCTCGGTTTCGAACGATTCCCACGGTTTACCGTCTACCAGCACCGGTACAAACGGGCGCAGGTGTTTACAGCTTTTCAGCAGCAGTTTGCGTGTATCGATTCCGGTTTCCACGCAGTTCATCCACATACGTTTGCCACTTTCGCCTTCGTGCATTCTGGCGTTGACGTCCAGCGCGGCAAACAGAGGATAAAACGGGCTGGTTGAAGCGTGCATCATAAAAGCGTTATTCATGCGTTTATGGTTAACGTAGCGCGCCTGCCCTTTGATATGGCTATCTTTTTTGTGGATCTGGGAGGTTTGTGAGAAGCCAGCCTGCTGCTTATGCACCGACTGCGTAACCAAAATTCCCGGATCGTTTTCATCCAGCTCGAGCAGCAGCGGCGAACAGGCTTCCATCATCGGAATAAACTGTTCATAGCCCACCCAGGCCGAGTCAAACAGGATGTAGTCGCAAAGATGCCCGATTTTATCAACCACCTGGCGCGCGTTATACACCGTGCCGTCATAGGTGCCGAGCTGGATAACCGCCAGGCGGAAGGGGCGTTGTTCGCGGGCGCGGTTTGGCGCTACCGCTTCGATTTGCTCACGCAGGTAACGCTCTTCAAAGCAGTGCGCGTCAATGCCGCCGATAAAGCCATACGGGTTGCGGGCAGTTTCCAGATAAACCGGCGTCGCACCGGCCTGAATTAATGCGCCATGGTGATTCGATTTATGGTTATTACGATCGAATAAAACTAAATCTCCCGGCGTTAACAACGCATTTAATACGACTTTATTGGATGATGAGGTTCCGTTAAGTACGAAATAAGTTTTGTCGGCATTAAAAACTTTAGCTGCGTGCTGTTGCGCAGTACTTGGTGCACCTTCGTGAATAAGGAGGTCGCCCATTGAAACATCGGCATTACATAAGTCAGAACGGAACAGCGTTTCGCCAAAGAAATTAACGAACTGATTACCGGTAGGGTGACGGCGGAAAAATTGGCCGCCCTGGTGTCCCGGGCAATCAAAAGCACTGTTTCCTTGTTCGACATAATTAACCATGGCGTCGAAAAATGGCGGGCGTAAACCGTTTTCATATTTTTCTGCCGCGGCTTCCAGCTGGCGGCCATAATATTCAGACTTGGTTTCACTGGGTTCGAAAATGCCGGTGATGCGGGAGTAATATTCCTCCGGGATCATTTCACTCTCGTTAATCGCCACAAACACCGGCAGGCCAAAGCCGGTCTGCTCTATCTGCTCCATGATGCCGCTGTACAAGTCGGGTACCGACAGCACGGCGGCGGCCACGTCGATGAAATCAGTGGACAATAAATTGACGATTTCTCTTTCGGTAGTAAAGCAGTCAGGGCAATTACGATTAAGCGCGATTTTTAAAGATTGCATAATATAACCTTTATTTCAGATAAAGTTGTCCTGCAATTGCTAATAGCTCAGCAATTGTGGGTGGCTGGAAAATGACAATAGCGTGCCGCTGACTCAATAATAATAGTCAGTGTGCCAGGTCATTTTTTTGAATAATAAAATCCCGACGGCCCAGCAGCCGCGAATAAACAGATTTTATTTTGTTGCCGACGAAATTAGACGCAGGTTATGGGCCACCCAAAATGAATCAGGTAACGGAGATAACAAGGCTAATTCAGTGTCTGCTGTCTGAAAGGTTAGAGAGCGTCAAAGAAGTGGAAGTCAAAACAGCTGCGGTGGGAAACCATCATAATATGCGTTGTGCGCCTGATATGAGGCATAACCCGATTGTTGTTTTCCATTTGATTATCCTTTTATGTAAAGGTAGTGCCATTTTATCTGGCGAAAAGCCTTTTACTGTGAGCTTTATCAACAAATAAAAGGTGAAACAGAAATAAAAATTCATGGGTTATGCATAAAGTAGTGAATAGGTTTGCATAAAGATCTAATGGTAGTGGAATTGTTTATTATGTGTTGTTGTTTGTAGTTAAATGATCTGATTTCAATAGGTTAGGTGGGAGGCGCCCTGAGGCGCCCGAAGGAAGAGTTTAGCCCAGAGCAACCATCAAACCGCCGCAGGCGATCAGCGCCACGCCGATACCGGCAATCAGCGAAACTTTCTCGCCGAAAAAAATCACCGCCAGGATCACGGCAAACACCACGCTTAGCTTGTCTATCGGCGCAACCTTAGAGACTTCGCCGTTTTTAATCGCCATAAAGTAAAACAGCCACGAAAGGGCTCCGGCCACGCCGCTCAGCAGAATAAACAGCAGCGCTTTTTTGTCGGCAAACACCGTACTGACCAGGTTCATCTTACCCTGAACCACCACCACACCGACCAGGAATAGCGCCATGACTACGGCGCGAACGGCCGTAGCGGTATTGGCATCCAGATGCTGCAAACCAACCTTACCAAAAATAGCTACCAGCGCCGCCGTGGCGGCAGATAGCAGGGCATACATTAACCATGCGCTCATAAAAGGCTCCTCTTGAACGGACAAGAGGTTACTCTTTCACAGCATAAAGCGGTAGCCGATGCCGGTTTCGGTTAGCAGGTGGCGAGGGCGGGCAGGGTCGCTTTCCAGCTTCTGGCGCAGATGGCCCATATAAATGCGCAGATAGTGGCTGTGCTCCACGGCATTGGGGCCCCAAACCTGGTTGAGGAGCTGGCGCTGTGTCAGCACTTTTCCGTGGTTATTCAGTAGGGTTGCGAGCAGGCGGAATTCTATCGGGGTAAGGTGAATTTCCTCTTCGCCGCGGGTGATGCGGCGCGAAGAGAGATCGACCGTAATGGCAGAGAATTGATAAACAGGATCGGGCTGAACCATGCTGGCGTGGCGGCGCAGGGCAACCCGTAGCCTGGCCTGCAGTTCGCCAATGCCAAAGGGCTTGCTGAGAAAATCGTCCGCACCGGCATCCAGCGCGGCAATTTTTGCCTGTTCGTCGCTTCGGGCTGACAGCACGATGATTGGCGTCTGGCTCCACTGGCGGAAGTCACGAATAAAATCGATACCGTCGCCGTCCGGCAGGCCGAGATCCAGAATCACCAGATCCGGCTTGCGGGTGGCGGCTTCAATCAGGCCGCGCTGCAGCGTTTCGGCATCAAACACGCGCAACGATTCATCTTCCAGCGCGGTGCGCAGAAAGCGGCGGATCTCTTTTTCATCCTCAATTATCAGAACCGTTGTCACAGCGCCTCAATCATTTCAGGGAGTTCGGGGGGAGGCGATAAAGGTAGCACAACGTGGAAGCTGGCACCGCCTTCCGGGCGGTTGAGCGCATAAATTGTGCCGCCGTGAACTTCAACAATCGCCCGGCAGATAGCCAGCCCAAGCCCAACGCCTGGAATCGCTGACTCTTTGTTACCGCGGGCAAATTTATCAAAGATCAGCAGCTCTTTACCAGCCGGAACCCCCGGGCCGCTGTCCCAGACTTCCAGATCCAGCCTGTCCGCCGTGGCGCTGGCTTTAATGCCAATGTCGGCTTTATAGCCGGCATATTTCACCGCGTTTTCCAGCAGGTTGATCAGCACGCGCTCAAACAGCGGGCCGTCGACTTCAATGAGCATCAGCGGGTCGGGCAGAGTGAGGGCAATATGGCGACCGCCGAGGCCCGGCTCAAGCATTTTCAGCGCGCTGCCAACCACTTCTTCCAGCGTCAGCCACTCTTTACGCAGGTTAAAGCCGCCGGACTGAATGCGGGCCATATCCAGCAGGTTATTCACCAGCCGGGTAGTATTTAGCACGTGCTGGCGGATCTCGTTGGCCTGCGGGGCATGTTTTGAGCCTTCGCTGGCGAGATCCAGCGTCAGGATTTCTGCCTGGCCGAACAGGACGGTGAGCGGCGTACGCAGGTCGTGCGAAAGTGCCGCCAGCAGCGAGTTACGAATTTGCTCGCGCTCGCTGGAAAGTCTCGCCTGTTCTTCGCTGGCCGTGAGCAGCAGCCTGTCCAGCGCGGTGGCTACCAGCAGGGTAAAGGTTTCCAGCAGGCGCTGCTGCTCGGGGATCATCAGCTGGCGCAGGTTTTCCGGCTCGACGACCAGCAGGCCCAGCGTTCTTTCCGTGGTGCTGAGCGGCAGAATTCTGTAGGGCACGCCCGGTAGCGTATCGGTTCCAGCCCCGGCAGGTTGCCCTTTATCAAAGCTCCAGCGGGCAATAGCCTCATCCAACTGAGCGGGTTCACCTTCGGCAGCGATGCGGCTGAGCTTCCCGTGTTCATCCGGCAGCAGCAGCAGGCTGCGGGCCTGGAAAGTATTATTGATGAACTGCACGCTGGTGGCGGCGACGTCCTGCGGCGTTCGGTCATCGGCCAGCGCTTTAGACATCTCATACAGGTGACGTGTGCGCTGCTCACGATAGCGGGCGATCCGCGCCTGGTAGCGCACGCCAGCGGTCAGATTGCCGATCACCAGCCCCACGGTGAGCATCACGCCGAAGGTTAGCAGGTACTGCACATCCGAGACGGCGAGCGTGCCTCGCGGAGCAATAAAGAACAGGTCAAAGCTGATAACGTTGACTATTGTCGCCAGCACCGACGGCCAGCGGCCATAAAATAGCGCCACGATAACCACGCCCAGCAGGTAGATCATCACCAGGTTGGCGGCATCAAAGGCAACCAGCCACTGATTGGCGATAAACGTGATGAACGCGCAAAGCACCACCGCCACGGCGCAGCCGCGCAGCTGAATCCGCCACTTCTCGCTTAAGGCCCTGGTGTCCGGCGCTCTGGTCGGGGAGGGGAGAGGTTTTTCATCCAGCGCGACAATCACCAGATCGAGGTCCGGGGCGCGTCTGGCTAAGCGATCGGCAAAAGAGGTGCGGTGCCACCAGCGGCGCGTTGTGTGGCGGCCAATAATGATTTTGCCGAGGTTGTGCTCGCGGGCATAGCGCAGTACCGCTTTCTCTTCATTTGGATCGGCTAGCGTGGCGGTTTCTGCGCCCAGCTCCTGAGCCAGCCGCAACGCGCTGAGAATGGTGCGGCGCTGGTGTTCGGGCAGGCGATGAAGCTGCGGCGTTTCAACGTAAACGGCATGCCAGACGCTGCCGAGCTTGGCGGCCAGGCGTGCGGCGGTGCGAACCAGCTTTTCATTGCCGTTGCTGTGGCCGATGCACAGCAGGATGGCGTCACGCGTGTGCCAGACTTTTTCCTGCCCCTGATTATCCCGCCAGGCACGCATCTGATCGTCTACGCGGTCCGCCGTACGTCGCAGTGCCAGCTCGCGCAGGGCGATCAGGTTGCCTTTACGGAAGAAATGTTCGATGGCGCGTTCGGCCTGACCGGAGATATAAACTTTGCCTTCGTGCAGGCGCTGGCGCAAATCGTCCGGCGGCAGGTCAACCAGCACAACTTCGTCGGCCGCGTCAAAAATAGGATCGGGGACGGTTTCGCGTACCTGAATCCCGGTTACGCCGCCCACCACGTCATTCAGGCTTTCGAGGTGCTGAACGTTGACTGAGGTCAGAACGTCGATGCCGGCTTCGAGCAGCTCTTCAACATCCTGCCAGCGTTTGGGATGGCGCGACCCTGGCGCGTTGCTGTGCGCCAGTTCGTCCATCAGAATCAGAGCCGGATTGCGGGCGAGGGCGGCGTCCAGGTCAAATTCCTGAACCAGGCGCCCCCGGTGATGAATACGACGAGGGGGCTGAATCGTCAGCCCCTTTAATAGTTCGGCGGTTTCCTGGCGGCCGTGGGTTTCCACCACGCCCACCAGCACATCGAGGCCCTGCGCTCGCAGGCGCTGCGCCTCCTGAAGCATTGCGTAGGTTTTCCCGACGCCTGCACAGGCGCCGAAGAAGATTTTCAGTTTCCCACGCGGCTGGCGGTTTACTTTCTCCAGCAGCTTATCGGGGTTGGGGCGCAGCGGCTCCTCGGTCATAACGCGTCCTTTTTACTTCGCCTGGAGATGGTCCAGCGCCAGGTTCAGCTTAACGATGTTCACTACCGGCATGCCGATAAAATTCACCAGCGGCGTCGTGGTGTTTTCAGCCACCAGGCGAGCGACCTGCTCAACCGGAAGATTTCTGGCTTTAGCCACCCGTGGAATTTGCCACGCGGTAGCCTCGGGAGAAAGCTGCCCGTCCAGGCCGCTGGCCGACGTGGTTACCAGGTCAACCGGGACCGCCGGATTAGCGTCCGGGTTAGCCGCACGCAGCGCGCTAATGCGAGCCTTAACCTCTTTGTCCAGCTCCGGGTTGCTGGCCGCAAGGTTGCTGCCGCCGGATGCCATTGGATTATAGGGGCTATCCGAGGTGGCAGAAGGGCGCCCCTGGAAATATTTTGCGTTAGTAAAGTTCTGGCCAATCAGCTCTGAACCACGAACTTTACCGTCTTCAACGATCAATGAGCCGTTGGCCTGGGCCGGGAACCACCACTGCCCCAGCAGCGTGGCGACGAGGGGGTAAACCCCGCCGGTAATCAGCGTCAGGATAATCAGCAGTAATAAAGCGGGGCGTAACGTAGCCATGTTCTTTTCCTCTTAGACCAGACCGAGCACGGTCAGGATCACGTCAATCACTTTGATACCAATAAACGGCACGACGATACCGCCCAGACCATAAATCCACAGGTTGCGGCGCAGCATTGCCGCGGCGCTCAGCGGCTTGTAGCTGATGCCTTTCAGGGCCAGCGGGATCAGGCAGATGATGATCAGCGCGTTAAAAATGACCGCACTCAGAATGGCCGAAGCAGGGGAGTGCAGGTGCATCACGTTCAGCGCGTTAAGCTGCGGATAGGTCACCGCAAACGCCGCCGGGATAATGGCGAAGTATTTCGCCACGTCGTTGGCGATACTGAAGGTGGTCAGCGACCCGCGCGTCATCAGCATTTGCTTCCCGATGTGCACCACTTCAATCAGCTTGGTCGGGTTAGAGTCCAGGTCCACCATGTTGCCGGCCTCTTTCGCCGCCTGAGTCCCGGAGTTCATCGCTACCGCAACGTCTGCCTGTGCCAGCGCAGGGGCATCGTTGGTACCGTCGCCGGTCATGGCGACCAGTCGGCCTTCGGCCTGATACTGACGAATCAGCGCCAGTTTGGCTTCCGGCGTGGCTTCTGAGAGGAAGTCATCTACCCCGGCTTCGGCGGCAATGGCAGCGGCGGTCAGGCGGTTATCCCCGGTGATCATTACCGTTTTGATGCCCATCTGGCGCAGCTGCGCGAAACGCTCTTTAATGCCGCCTTTAACGATGTCTTTCAGCGCAATCACGCCCAGCACGTTGGCCCCTTCGGCAACCACCAGCGGCGTGCCGCCCTGACGAGCTACGCCTTCAACCAGCGTGTCGACCTGCGCCGGGAAGTGGCCGTTGTTCACCTCCACATGGCGACGGATGGCGTCCACGGAACCTTTACGGATCATGCGGTCCTGAATGTTGATGCCGCTCATGCGGGTTTGGGCGGTAAACGGCACGAACGTCGCCTGCAGGCTTTGCACGTCGCGTTCGCGCAGGTTAAAGCGCTGTTTTGCCAGTACCACGATGCTGCGGCCTTCCGGGGTTTCATCCGCCAGCGAGGCCAGTTGAGCCGCGTCGGCCAGCTCTTTTTCATCCACGCCAGGCGCAGGCAGGAAGGCAGAAGCCTGACGGTTACCGAGCGTAATGGTACCGGTTTTGTCCAGCAGCAGGACGTCGATATCCCCGGCAGCTTCTACCGCACGGCCGCTGGTGGCGATAACGTTCGCGCCCAGCATGCGGCTCATCCCGGCAACGCCGATGGCGGAAAGCAGGCCGCCGATGGTGGTTGGGATCAGGCAGACCAGCAGGGCAACCAGCACGGTCACGCTTGCCGCCTGGCCGCCGTAGGCGGAGAACGGCCACAGGGTAGCGGTCGCCAGCAGCAGTACGATGGTCAGCGCTACCAGCAGGATAGTCAGGGCGATTTCGTTCGGCGTTTTACGACGCTGGGCGCTTTCAACCATGGCAATCATGCGGTCGAGGAAGGTTTCCCCCGGGTTGACGCTGCACTGAATAACCAGCCAGTCGGACAGAATGCGCGTCCCGCCGGTCACCGAGGCAAAGTCGCCGCCGGACTCACGAATAACCGGTGCTGATTCCCCGGTAATGGCGCTTTCATCTACCGACGCGCCACCTTCAAGGACCTCGCCATCGCAGGGGATGATATCCCCGGCTTCCACCAGCACGACGTCACCTTTACGCAGGTCGGCTGCCGGAACATGGTCAACCTGGGCATCGTGCTGCGGGCTGCGCAGTTTGCGCGCCCAGCTGGTTTTTTTCACCCCTTTCAGGCTGTTGGCCTGGGCTTTGCTACGGCCTTCCGCCAGCGCTTCCGCGAAGTTGGCGAACAGCACGGTAAACCACAGCCACAGGCTGATGGCGAGCGTAAAGAGGGCGTCACCCTGCTGCAGGCCGGTGATCATCGCTATCCCGAGCAGGGTAGTGATGATGCTCCCTACCCAGACGATAAACATCACCGGGTTGCGCCACTGCACCTGGGGTGCGAGCTTTTTAAAAGAATCAATTAGCGCCTGACGGATCAGACCAGGTTCAAACAGCGCCTGTTGCTTGCGACTCATGGAAGCCTCGTAATCAGAAATTAACCAGAGAAAGGTGTTCCGCAACCGGGCCTAAAGCGAGGGCGGGGATAAAGGTCAGGGCGCCAACCAGCAGCACTGTCCCAATCAGTAAACCGATAAACAGCGGGCCGTGAGTAGGCAGCGTACCGATGCTGACGGCCTGGGATTTTTTCGCGGCCAGTGAACCGGCAATCGCCATCACCGGGATAATCACCCCGAAGCGACCAAACCACATGCACACGGCCAGCAGCACGTTCCAGAACGGCGTGTTGGTGCTCAAGCCTGCGAAGGCGCTGCCGTTGTTGTTGGCGGCAGAAGAAACGGCGTACAGCACTTCGCTGAACCCGTGAATACCTGGGTTAGCTATCCCGCTGCGGCCTGCGTCGGTCATCAACGCCAGCGCGGTGCCGATCAGTACCAGGGCAGGCGTGATAAGGATGGCCAGCGAAGTCATCTTCATTTCCGGCACGTCGATTTTCTTACCCAGATATTCTGGCGTACGGCCAATCATCAGCCCGGCGATGAACACCGCCAGCAGCACGAACAGCAGCATGCCGTACAGGCCCGCGCCCACGCCGCCGAACACCACTTCACCAATCTGCATCAGCCACATTGGCACCATGCCGCCCAATGCGGTAAAGGAGTCATGCATCGCGTTAACTGCCCCGCAGGATGCGGCGGTGGTAATCACCGCGAACAGGCTGCTGTTCAGAATGCCGAAGCGGCTCTCTTTCCCTTCCATATTGATGCTGCTGTTTGCGCCCAACTGGGTGAAGTGCGGGTTACCCTGCAGCTCGGCCCACATCACTACCACCACGCAGACCACGAAGATAATGGTCATTGCCCAGAGCAGAGCACGTCCCTGACGGCGGTCGCCTACGGCTTCACCAAAGGCGAAGCAAAGGGCTGCCGGGATCAGGAAGATGGAGAGCATTTGCACGAAGTTGGTCAGCGCAGTGGGGTTCTCAAAGGGGTGAGACGAGTTGGCGTTAAAGAAGCCACCGCCGTTGGTACCCAGCATTTTAATGGCTTCCTGAGAGGCGACAGGCCCCATCGGCAGCACGTGCTGAACGCCTTCAATCGTGGTGTAAGGCTGGTAGTCGGCAAAGTTTTGCAGCGAGCCCTGGCTAATAAAGAACAGCGCCATCAGCAGGGCGACAGGCAGCAGGATATAGAACGTAACGCGGGTTAAATCGACCCACGCGTTGCCCAGCGTGCTGGCGGAATGGCGAGAGAAGCCGCGGATCAGCGCAAACACCACCGCAATACCGGTCGCCGCTGAAACGAAGTTCTGCACCGTCAGGCCAACCATCTGGCTGAAGTAGCTCAGCGTGGTCTCACCGCCGTAGGACTGCCAGTCGGTGTTGGACACGAAGCTTACTGCCGTATTCAGCGCCAGATGCCACGAAAGCCCCGGCAGCTGCTGAGGGTTGAGCGGCAGGCTGCCCTGGAACATCAGGATCGCGAAAAGAAACAGCAGCCCGAAAACGTTAAATGCCAGAATCGCCATCAGGTAGCGCTTCCAGCCCATCTCTTCGCCTTTACTGCCAATCAGCGACCACAGAAGAGGTTCTATGCGGCCGACCACAGGCAGAGGTTCACCTTCGATCAGGCGGGCAAGCACCGCTCCCAGCGGTTTCGCAAGGGCGAAGAGCACCAGCAGGAAGCTGGCGATCAGTAAAAATCCGGACGCAGCCATTAAAAAGCCTCCGCTTTAATCAGGGCATAAACCAGGTAACCCAACAGCAAGAAGACCAGCACGATGCCGGTTATGACGCCTGCACTCACAATCCACCTCCAACGGTGCGTTAAGCATTTCGCGGCAGAATAGGATTTCGGGTGAAAAGATGTCGTAAAAGTCCGGGGGCGGGGTGTAAAAAAAGTATAAAAATGGAAAAGCCATTGGTTAACTAATGGTTAGTATTTATTTAACCATTTTGTAACTTAATTACGCGTGCAGTGATAAATAGCGCACAAAAAAGCACAATTATCTGGTCGGATGAGTAGTAAACTTTCACGTAATGAGATAGTATTTTGACCAGATAACAAGTTTCGATTTTCCGACATGCGGTGTCGGTCACACATTATGAGGAGAAGCCTATGTCTTTATATAAAGAATACCCTGCGCATCAGGTCATCCTGCGTCGCGCATTTGCAGTCGCGGCGGGCGTGCTGGCGCTGCCGGTGATGCTGTTCTGGAAAGATCGCGCACGCTTTTACAGCTATCTGCATCGCGTGTGGTCCAAAACCAGCGACAAGCCGGTATGGATGGCGCAATCAGAAGCCGGCGCCTTCGATTTTTACTAAAAGCTGAATCGATTTGACGAAAGCTACCTCCGGGTAGCTTTTTTGTTGCCCGCGTCTTGCTACACTTAGTTAACAACTGAGGAGCAGACAATGAACGACACTATTCCGATTGGTATCAGCGCCTGCCTGCTGGGGGAGAATGTCCGCTTTGACGGCGGCCACAAGAAGCTGGCCTTTGCCGTTAACGAGCTGGCACCCTGGGTGCGGTTTGAACCGGTTTGCCCCGAAATGGCCATTGGTCTGCCGACGCCTCGCCCCGCGCTCAGGCTGGTGAAGCTGAACGATGGCGAGCTTGCCCTGCGTTTAAGTAACCAAAGCGAAGGCGACTTTACCGCCACGATGCAGGCGTTTTCCTCACGCCATGTCAGCGGGCTTGAGCACCTCTGCGGCTACATTGTTTGTGCGAAATCGCCGAGCTGCGGGATGGAACGAGTCCGGGTCTATGACGAAGAGAGTAAAAATAACCGTAAAAGCGGCACCGGCGTGTTTACCGCCGAGCTTCAGCGTCAGCTTCCGTGGCTGCCTGTTGAAGAAGATGGGCGCCTATGCGATCCGGCTATCCGCGAGAATTTCGTCGAGCGCATTTACACGCTGTTTGAGCTGAACCAGCTGCGCAAAAGTGGATTAACGCGGGGCAAACTCATCGCCTTCCACAGCCGCTATAAGCTTCTGCTGCTGGCTCATTCTCAGCCTGAATACCGCGAGCTTGGGCGCTTTGTGGCGTCCATTGAGGATTGGGCTTCGCTGGAGGCGTTCTTCGTTGAGTATCGCCAGCGCCTGATGGCCTTAATGCAGCATCAGGCCACGCGCCGCAACCACACCAACGTTTTGATGCACGTGCAGGGTTATTTCCGTCGACAGCTGAATGCGCGCCAGCGGCAGGAACTGTCTGAGCTCATTGCCCGCTACCGCCAGGGCACGCAGCCTTTACTCGCGCCGATCACCCTGCTGAAACACTATATGGCAGAATACCCGGACCGTTATCTCGATCAACAACGCTACTTTGAACCGTATCCCGAAGCGCTACGCCTGCGGTACGGCAACTAAATCAGGAGAGTTATGACCACCCATCTGGTCTGGTTTCGCAACGATCTTCGTGTTCACGATAACTACGCCTTACACGCCGCCTGCCGCAACCCCGATGCAAAAGTCATCGGGGTATTTGTTGTTACGCCCGAGCAGTGGCGTCAGCATGTTATGGCCCCGAAGCAGGCTGAATTCATCTTTGAGCATGTGCAGGCGTTGGGCCATGCGCTTGCCGGGCGTGGGATTGAACTTCATATCAGGCAGGTCGCGGATTTCGCCGCATCGGTTGCGTGCGTAAAAGCGTTTTGCGCTGAGCAAAACGTTGATGCTCTTTTTTACAACTACCAGTATGAAGTCAACGAGCGTGCCCGTGACGCCGCCTTAGAAAAAGCGCTTGATGTCGACGTGACCGTGCAAGGTTTTGATGACAGCCTGCTGCTGGCGCCGGGCAGCGTTACGACCGGTAACCACGAGATGTATAAAGTGTTTACTCCTTTCAGCAAGGCGTTTATTCGGCGTTTGCAGGAAGGACTACCGGAGTGCGTGCCGGCGCCTAAAACTCGGGGAGAGGTTCCATTCAACGAACAGTTTGCGTTCGATGTGCCGCTTGAAAAATTTGACCACGAGATTTTCCCTGTAGGTGAGCAGGAGGCGATCGGTATGCTACGTAAGTTTTGCCGGCAGCCGGCGGCTGACTACCCGGAGCAGCGAGATTTCCCTGCTATAGAAGGGACCAGCCGCCTGTCGCCTTATCTGGCAACCGGCGTTTTGTCTCCACGCCAGTGCCTGCATCGCCTGTTAAAAGAGCAGCCTAAAGCGCTGGAGGGTGAAGCCGGAGCGACCTGGCTCAACGAACTTATCTGGCGCGAATTTTACCGCCATCTGATGGTCGCTTACCCGAAGCTTTGCCGTCATCGCCCGTTTATCGCCTGGACCGATAAGGTTCGCTGGCGCGGGGATGATGCGCTGCTTGAAGCCTGGCAGCAGGGTAAAACCGGCTACCCGATTGTCGATGCGGCGATGCGCCAGCTCAACCAAACGGGCTGGATGCATAACCGCTTACGCATGGTTGTGGCGAGTTTCCTGGTAAAGGATTTGCTGATCGACTGGCGGCAGGGCGAGCGCTACTTTATGTCTCAGCTGATTGACGGCGACCTGGCGGCTAACAACGGCGGCTGGCAGTGGGCTGCTTCCACCGGTACCGACGCCGCGCCCTATTTTCGTATTTTTAACCCCACAACCCAGGGCGAACGCTTCGACGCGGACGGCGACTTTATTCGCCAGTGGCTGCCGGAGCTGAAAGCGGTTCCCGGCAAGCAAATCCATTCCCCATGGGCCTGGGCTGATAAACAAAAGCAAACGCTGGACTACCCGCGCCCGATTGTTGACCATAAGCAGGCCCGACTGAATACTCTTGCGGCCTACGAGGCAGCAAGAAAATAACTGAAGAGAATAATGATGAAAAACAGTGAACTGGAACGCCTGATTAATGAAAAGCTGAACAGCGCGGCGATGAGCGATTACGCCCCCAATGGCCTGCAGGTTGAAGGCCGGGCAGAGATCCGCAAGATTGTTACCGGCGTCACCGCCAGCCAGGCGCTGCTGGATGAAGCCGTGCGTCAGCAGGCCGACGCGGTGATTGTGCACCATGGCTATTTCTGGAAAAACGAATCACCGGTCATTCGCGGCATGAAGCGTAATCGCCTTAAAACGCTGCTGGCGAACGATATCAATCTTTACGGCTGGCATTTACCGCTCGATGCCCATCCGCAGTTGGGCAATAACGCCCAGTTGGGTGCGCTGCTGGGCATTGAAACAAAAGGGGAAGTTGAGCCGCTGGTGCCGTGGGGTGAATTCCCGACGCCGCTTTCCGGCGTTGAGCTTGCCTCCTGGATTGAAATGCGATTAGGCCGCACGCCGCTGTGGTGTGGCGATACCGGCCCGGATCAGATTCGCCGCGTGGCGTGGTGTACCGGCGGCGGACAGGGCTTTATCGATAGCGCCGCACGTTTTGGCGTGGATGCGTTTATTACCGGCGAGGTTTCCGAGCAGACGATTCATTCGGCCCGCGAGCAGGGGCTGCACTTCTACGCTGCTGGCCATCATGCCACTGAACGCGGCGGTATCCAGGCGCTGAGCGACTGGCTAAACAGCGAAACCGATCTCGACGTTATTTTTATCGATATCCCAAACCCAGCCTGATTCTGGAGGGCCTGTGCAACGAGCTCGCTGTTATTTACTCGGTGAAAAAGCGGTGGTTCTGGAACTGGAGCCTCCCGTCATGCTCGCCAGCCAGCAGCGTATTTGGGGGCTGTTGGATCGCCTGAATGCCTCTGATGAGGTGAGCGAGGCCATTCCGGGCATGAATAACATCACCGTTGTGCTGAAAGATCCTCAGCGGCTGGCGCTGGACGGTATCGAGTGGCTGCAGCGCTGGTGGGAAGAAAGTGAGGCGGTAATACCCACGCCTCGCCGGATTGAGATCCCGGTAGTCTATGGCGGTGAAGCCGGGCCCGATCTTGACGCAGTAGCTCGCCAGAACGATCTCACTCCCGCCCAGGTGGTTGCCCTGCATTCCAGTGCTGAATACATCGTCTATTTCCTTGGCTTCCAGCCAGGATTTGCCTATCTGGGCGGGTTACCTGACATCCTCGCGACGCCCCGGCGCGCCGAGCCACGGCTTGAGGTCGCTGCGGGTTCGGTAGGCATCGGCGGTAGCCAAACCGGCATTTATCCGCTGGCGACGCCGGGCGGCTGGCAAATTATCGGCCGCACTCCGCTCAGCCTGTTTAATCCTGACAACGCATCACCCACTTTATTGTTGCCCGGAGACAGCGTGCGTTTTGTGCCGCAGAAGGAAGGCATATGCTGAAAATTATTCGCGCCGGTCTACAGACCAGCGTGCAGGATACCGGGCGTGAAGGGTTTCGCCAGCTTGGCGTCAGCCGCTGCGGCGCGCTGGATATGCCCGCGATTACTGTCGCCAATTTATTGGTCGGGAATACGCCCGACACACCGGCGCTGGAGCTTACTCTTGGGCAATGCGTGATTGAGTTTGGGCGTGATGGCTGGTTTGCGCTGACTGGCGCAGGTTGCCATGCGGATCTGGATGGCAAAGTCGTGTGGACAGGCTGGCGGCTGCCGGTAAAAAAAGGGCAAAGGTTAACGTTAAAAAAACCTTCGCACGGTATGCGCAGCTATCTCGCCGTTGACGGTGGCTTAGATGTCCCCGAGGTAATGGGCTCTTACAGCACCGACCTGAAAGCCGGTATTGGCGGCCATGACGGACGCCTGTTGCGTGATGGCGACCAGATTCCTTTACGGAAATCTCAGCACAAATTTCAGCGTTCACGGGGCGTAAAACAGCTGCTGTGGGGCAACCGTATTCGCGCCCTGGCCGGACCGGAATATCAGGAATTCAGCAAGTCTGCGCAGGAGAGCCTCTGGCGGCTGGCCTGGCAAATCAGCCCGCAGAGTAACCGGATGGGCTATCGGCTACAGGGGCCGGAGCTGGAGCGAACTACCCAGCGGGAAATGCTGTCCCACGGCCTGTTGCCCGGCGTCATTCAGGTGCCGCATAACGGCCAGCCAATAGTCCTGATGAACGATGCGCAGACAACCGGCGGCTATCCTCGCATTGCCTGCGTTATCGAGGCCGATCTTTACCATCTGGCTCAGGTCAGGCTAGGGGAGCCTATTCATTTTGTGCCGTGTTCGCTGGAAGAGGCGCTAAAGGCGCGCCGTGAGCAGGCCATTTATCTCGAGCAGATTGCCTGGCAACTGGCGCAGGAAGAATAACGTTTCAGGGAGTTGAGTATGCCGGAAGGACCGGAAATCCGCCGCGCGGCGGACAAACTTGAAGCCGCCGTGGGCGGCGAGCCGTTAACCGAAGCCTGGTTTGCTTTTGAAGAGCTAAAGCCGTTCGAGGCTATGCTCAAGGGCAAGACTATCGAGCGGATTGAAACCCGCGGCAAGGCAATGCTGACCCATTTTTCTAATGGCTTAACGTTGTACAGTCATAACCAACTATACGGCGTCTGGCGGGTGGTTGAGGCTGATAAACAGCCAGAAACGAAGCGAGTGTTAAGGGTTAAACTACAAACGGCCGAAAAAGCCATTTTGCTGTACAGTGCCTCAGACATTGAAATGCTGGAGCAGAAACAGCTTGAGCAGCATCCTTTCCTGCAGCGTGTAGGGCCAGATGTGCTGGACGAGACGCTGACGGTGGGGCAGGTCAAAGAGCGTTTGTTATCGCCGAAGTTTCGCCGCAGGCAGTTCAGCGGCCTGCTGTTAGATCAGGCGTTTTTGGCCGGGCTGGGCAACTATCTTCGGGTGGAGATCCTTTGGGAGGCAGAGCTTGCGCCTCAGCACCGCGCTGAGGATTTAAGCGAAGAGCAGGTTGAGCGTTTCGCCGGGGCTTTGCTGGCTGTGCCTCGTCTTTCTTATCAGACGCGAGGGCAGGTGGATGAAAATAAACATCACGGCGCAATCTTTAGCTTCAGGGTGTTTCATCGGGCCGGTGAACCGTGCGAGCGCTGCGGAGAGATAATTGAAAAAACGATGCTCTCTTCGAGGCCGTTTTACTGGTGCCCCGTCTGTCAGAAATAAAAAAAACGCGCCATAAGGCGCGTTTTTTACTCAGAAAGCGGAAAAATTACTTTTTGAGATCCGATTTGAAATCACGTTTGTCGTAGCCGGTATACAGCTGACGTGGACGGGCAATTTTGATGCCGTCGTCGTGCATTTCGTTCCAGTGTGCAATCCAGCCCACGGTACGCGCCATCGCGAAGATAACGGTAAACATGGAGGATGGAATGCCCATCGCCTTCAGGATGATGCCGGAGTAGAAGTCTACGTTCGGGTAGAGTTTCTTCTCGATGAAGTACGGGTCGTTCAGCGCGATGTGTTCCAGCTCCATCGCCACTTCCAGCAGGTTGTTGTCCTTCAGGTTCAGCTCTTTCAGCACTTCGTGACAGGTTTCACGCATCACGGTGGCACGCGGGTCGTAGTTTTTGTACACGCGGTGGCCGAAGCCCATCAGGCGGAACGAGTCGTTTTTGTCTTTGGCGCGACGGATAAATTCCGGAATGTGCTCCACGGTGCTGATCTCTTCCAGCATTTTCAGCGCAGCTTCGTTGGCGCCGCCGTGAGCCGGTCCCCACAGGGAAGCGATGCCCGCAGCGATACACGCAAACGGGTTAGCGCCGGAGGAGCCTGCGGTACGCACGGTGGAGGTAGAAGCATTCTGTTCGTGGTCAGCGTGCAGGATCAGGATCCTGTCCATTGCGCGTTCCAGAATCGGGTTAACTTTGTACTCTTCGCACGGCGTGGAGAACATCATGTTCAGGAAGTTAGCCGAGTAGGAGAGGTCGTTGCGCGGGTAAACGAAAGGCTGACCAATCGAATACTTGTAACACATAGCTGCTACGGTCGGCATTTTAGAGAGCAGGCGGAATGCCGCGATTTCACGGTGGCGTGGGTTATTCACGTCGAGTGAGTCGTGGTAGAAGGCCGCCAGAGCACCGGTTACACCGCACAGCACGGCCATCGGATGCGAGTCGCGACGGAAGCCGTGGAACAGACGGGTAATCTGCTCATGAATCATGGTGTGGCGGGTCACGGTGGTTTTGAATTCTTCGAACTGTTCCTGCGTCGGCTTTTCGCCGTTCAGCAGGATGTAGCACACTTCCAGATAGCTGGATTCGGTTGCCAGTTGGTCAATCGGGAAGCCGCGGTGCAAAAGAATGCCTTCGTCACCGTCGATATAAGTGATTTTGGACTCGCAGGATGCGGTAGAGGTGAAACCTGGGTCAAAAGTAAATACACCTTTAGAACCAAGACTACGGATATCAATTACATCCTGACCTAGCGTGCCCTTTAGCACATCAAGTTCGAGAGCATCGTCACCATTTAGGGTGAGGTTTGCTTTAGTATCAGCCATTTACGGTCTCCTTAGCGCCTTATTTCATAAGACTGCCAGGCGTCCAATTTGCATTCGAACCCACAATGGTTGGTTACCAGTTTTTTAATTGGCTCGCGGCTCTGTTTAGAGGAGTACAACCAGGGTACAGAGCGATGGGCGCTTGCAGGTAACACTCGCTTTGAGGGCGAAACTACAGCAAATCAGCGTCTTAGCAATCAGTATCATTCAAACCTGTATATCACTAATAACTGTCCTGATCTCTCGGGTCAATACCCATCCACTGTTACATAACTATTACTCAGGTGAAAGGCTGACCCTATAACTTTTGCGAATTATACGGCTTTTCGGGCCCTGTTTGTAACAAGAATGTTTAACTTTTGTCAAATCAGATGATTAAAATTTAAAATAATGTTGTTATCGTGATCCTGCTCACTGTTCCGAGCAAAACCCTTCAAACATTATGTGGGTTAATTGTAATGATTTTGTGAAGAGCCTATACTGCCGCCAGGTCTCCGGAACACCCTGCTACCGGGAGCCACCCAGCGTTGTAGCCAGATCTCTGGCCTCTGGATGTAGCTGTTTTTTGCATGACGCACAGTTATAGAAAGTTAGCGCTGTCTGACCCCGAATGCAGATCCGGAGGAAGGAAACAATAAGAAGAGCATGTGGGCGCTATTCATGATAAGAAACGTGAAAAAACAACGACCTGTCAATCTGGACCTGAAAACGATCCGGTTCCCCGTCACTGCAATCGCTTCCATCCTCCACCGCGTTTCCGGCGTGATCACATTTGTGGCGGTCGGCATTCTGCTTTGGTTGCTGGGATTATCACTCTCATCTCCGGAAGGTTTTATCACCGCTTCCGCCGTGATGAGCAGCTTTATCGTTAAATTTATAATGTGGGGCATTCTGACGGCTCTGGCCTATCACGTCGTGGTGGGTGTCCGCCATCTGCTGATGGACTTTGGCTATCTGGAAGAGACCCTTGTAGCGGGCAAACGATCCGCACATATCTCCTTTGTTATTACCGTCGTGCTTTCAATTCTTGCAGGAGTCCTCGTATGGTAAGCAATGCCTCCGCATTGGGTCGCAATGGCGTGCACGATTATGTGCTGGTTCGCGCTACCGCCATCGTATTAACCCTGTACATCATCTACATGATTGGCTTCTTCGCTTTCACCAGCGAGCTGACCTATGACGTCTGGCACGGCTTCTTTGCCTCTGCCTTCACCAAAGTTTTCACCCTGCTGGCACTGTTCTCTATTTTGATCCATGCCTGGATTGGCATGTGGCAGGTGTTGACCGACTACGTTAAACCGCTGGCGATTCGCCTTCCTTTACAGCTGCTGATTGTTGTCGCGCTGTTGGTTTACGTCATTTATGGATTCGTTGTGGTGTGGGGTGTGTAATGAAACTGCCAGTCAGAGAATTTGATGCTGTAGTGATTGGTGCTGGTGGCGCAGGTATGCGCGCAGCGCTACAGATTTCCCAGAGCGGCCAGACCTGTGCGCTGCTTTCTAAAGTGTTCCCAACCCGTTCCCATACCGTATCCGCGCAGGGTGGCATCACCGTTGCGCTCGGTAATACCCATGAAGATAACTGGGAATGGCACATGTACGACACGGTAAAAGGTTCCGACTATATCGGTGACCAGGACGCCATTGAATATATGTGTAAAACCGGCCCGGAAGCGATTCTGGAGCTGGACCACATGGGCCTGCCTTTCTCCCGTCTGGAAAACGGCACCATCTATCAACGCCCGTTCGGCGGCCAGTCAAAAGACTTCGGCGGCGAGCAGGCGGCACGTACTGCCGCAGCGGCTGACCGTACCGGCCACGCGCTGCTGCACACCTTGTATCAGCAGAACCTGAAAAACCACACCACCATCTTCTCCGAGTGGTATGCGCTGGATCTGGTTAAAAACGCCGACGGCGCCGTTGTGGGCTGTACCGCGCTGTGCATCGAAACCGGGGAAGTGGTTTACTTCAAAGCCCGCGCGACCGTGCTGGCAACCGGCGGTGCAGGCCGTATTTATCAGTCCACCACCAACGCCCACATTAATACCGGTGACGGCGTGGGCATGGCTATCCGCGCTGGCGTGCCGGTGCAGGATATGGAGATGTGGCAGTTCCACCCAACCGGTATCGCCGGGGCGGGGGTTCTGGTCACAGAAGGCTGCCGTGGTGAAGGCGGTTACCTGCTGAACAAACACGGCGAACGCTTCATGGAGCGTTATGCCCCGAATGCGAAAGACCTGGCGGGTCGTGACGTGGTGGCGCGTTCCATCATGATCGAAATCCGCGAAGGCCGTGGCTGTGATGGCCCGTGGGGGCCACACGCTAAGCTGAAACTGGATCACCTGGGTAAAGAAGTGCTGGAATCCCGCCTGCCGGGTATCCTGGAACTGTCCCGTACCTTCGCCCACGTAGATCCGGTGAAAGAGCCGATTCCTGTTATCCCAACCTGCCACTACATGATGGGCGGCATTCCGACCAGAGTGACCGGTCAGGCGCTGACCGTGAACGAGCAGGGCGAAGATGTTGTTATCCCTGGCCTGTTCGCCGTGGGCGAAATCGCGTGTGTTTCCGTGCACGGTGCGAACCGTCTGGGCGGCAACTCCCTGCTTGACCTGGTGGTGTTCGGTCGTGCTGTCGGCCTGCATCTGCAGGAATCCATTGCCGAGCAGGGCGACCTGGCTGATGCAACCGAAGCCGAAATCGACGCGTCCCTTGAGCGCCTAAACCGCTGGAACGGCAACCGTAATGGTGAAGATCCGGTGGAAATCCGTAAAGCGCTTCAGGAATGCATGCAGCACAACTTCTCAGTATTCCGTGAAGGTGACGCCATGGCCAAAGGTCTTGAGCAGCTGAAAGCGATCCGCGAGCGTCTGAAAAATGCTCGTCTGGACGACACTTCCAGCGAGTTCAACACCCAGCGCGTTGAGTGTCTGGAGCTGGATAACCTGATGGAAACCGCCTACGCCACCGCGGTGTCGGCAAACTTCCGTACCGAGAGCCGTGGCGCGCATAGCCGCTTCGACTTCCCGGATCGTGATGACGAAAACTGGCTGTGCCATTCCCTGTATCTGCCAGAGTCGGAGTCCATGACGCGTCGTAGCGTCAACATGGAACCGAAACTGCGTCCGGCGTTCCCGCCGAAGATTCGTACTTATTAATGCGGAGACAGGACAATGAAACTCGAATTCTCAGTTTATCGTTATAACCCGGACGTAGACGACGCGCCGCGTATGCAGGATTACATCCTGGAAGCGGAAGAAGGTCGTGACATGATGCTGCTGGATGCACTTATGCAGCTGAAGGAAAAGGATCCAAGCCTGTCGTTCCGTCGTTCCTGCCGCGAGGGCGTTTGTGGCTCTGACGGCCTGAACATGAACGGCAAAAACGGCCTGGCCTGTATCACGCCAATCTCGGCGCTCGGCAACGGAAAACAGAAGATAGTCATCCGTCCTCTGCCCGGCCTGCCGGTGATCCGCGATTTGGTGGTGGACATGGGGCAATTCTATACTCAATATGAGAAGATTAAGCCTTACTTGTTGAATAATGGGCAAAATCCACCCGCTCGCGAGCATTTACAGTCGCCGGAGCAGCGTGAAAAACTGGATGGTCTGTACGAGTGTATTCTTTGCGCCTGCTGCTCGACCTCCTGCCCATCGTTCTGGTGGAACCCGGACAAGTTTATCGGCCCAGCCGGTTTGTTGGCGGCGTATCGTTTCCTGATCGACAGCCGCGACACCGAAACGGACGCGCGTCTGGACGGCCTGAGCGATGCTTTCAGCGTATTCCGCTGTCACAGCATTATGAACTGCGTCAGTGTTTGTCCTAAGGGGCTGAACCCGACGAAAGCTATCGGCCATATCAAGTCGATGCTGTTGCAGAAAAGCGCTTAAGTAATAAGAGGGGAGTGCTGTTCCCCTCGCCCTGACCCTCTCCCCACAGGGGAGAGGGAACGGATTGCAGGAAATCTTTAAAAACTGCCCTACAAATCTTGTATAGAGACAGTTTTTAAAGGTTCCTTCGCGGGCCGCCCTCCACGGCAACAGGCTCGAAGAAAGTGAACCCTGGAACGTATACCTGTATACCCTACGGTGTGCGTTATAGTTATCCACGGCGAAATAAGCATAAATTTGCTTAAGGGATCACGATGCAGAACGGCGCGATGAAGCCCTGGCTGGACTCTTCCTGGCTGGCGGGCGCAAACCAGTCCTACATAGAGCAGCTCTATGAAGACTTCTTAACCGATCCTGACTCTGTTGATGCGCACTGGCGCAGCATGTTCCAGCAGTTAGCTGGCACCGGAGCGAGACCGGATCAATTCCATTCAAAAACGCGTGATTATTTCCGTCGTCTGGCGAAGGATGCCTCACGTTACTCCACCGCAATCACCGATCCTGACACTGACGTTAAGCAAGTTAAGGTTCTGCAGCTGATCAACGCCTGGCGTTTCCGCGGGCATCAGGCAGCAAACCTCGATCCGCTTGGCCTGTGGAAGCAAGAATCCGTTCCCGATCTGGATCCGGCTTTCCACAACCTGACGGATGAGGATCTGCAGCAGAGCTTTAACGTGGGGTCTTTTGCCGGCGGCAAAGAAACCATGAAGCTTGCGGATCTGATTGACGCTCTGCAACAAACCTACGGCGGCTCTATTGGCGCCGAATACATGCACATTACCAACACAGAAGAGAAACGCTGGATCCAGCAGCGCATTGAATCTGTGGTGGGCCAGTCAACCTTTACGCCGGAAGAGAAAAAACGCTTCCTGAGCGAGTTGACTGCAGCAGAAGGTCTGGAACGTTACCTGGGTGCCAAATTCCCCGGGGCGAAACGCTTCTCGCTGGAAGGCGGCGACGCGCTGGTTCCGATGCTCAAAGAGATGATTCGCCATGCCGGTAAGAGCGGCACGCGCGAAGTGGTGCTGGGTATGGCGCACCGCGGTCGTCTTAACGTGCTGATCAACGTTCTGGGTAAAAAACCGCAGGATCTGTTCGACGAATTTGCCGGTAAACATAAAGAGCACCTCGGCACCGGTGACGTGAAGTACCACATGGGCTTCTCTTCCGACGTGGAAACCGAAGGCGGCCTGGTTCACCTGGCGCTGGCGTTTAACCCGTCTCACCTTGAAATCGTTAGCCCGGTGGTTATCGGTTCCGTACGTGCGCGCCTGGATCGTCTGGATAAGCCAGGCAGCAATCAGGTTCTGCCGATCACCATCCACGGTGATGCCGCCGTAGCCGGGCAGGGCGTGGTTCAGGAAACCCTGAACATGTCTAAAGCGCGTGGCTACGAAGTGGGCGGTACCGTACGTATCGTTATCAACAACCAGATTGGTTTCACCACCTCTAACCCGCTGGATGCTCGCTCCACGCCGTACTGTACCGATATCGGTAAGATGGTGATGGCGCCGATTTTCCACGTGAATGCGGACGACCCGGAAGCGGTTGCCTTCGTGACTCGTCTGGCGCTGGATTTCCGTAATACCTTCAAACGCGACGTGTTTATCGACCTGGTTTGCTACCGTCGCCACGGTCATAACGAAGCTGATGAGCCAAGCGCAACTCAGCCTGTGATGTACCAGAAAATCAAAAAACATCCGACCCCACGTAAGATTTACGCCGACAAGCTGGAGCAGGACAAGCTGGCCACGCTGGAAGATGCCACCGAAATGGTGAATCTGTACCGCGATGCGCTGGATGCCGGCGAATGCGTCGTCAACGAATGGCGTCCGATGAACATGCACTCCTTTACCTGGTCGCCGTACCTCAACCACGAGTGGGACGAAAGCTACCCGAACAAGGTTGAGATGAAGCGCGTGCAGGAACTGGCTAAGCGCATCAGCACCGTGCCGGAAGCCGTAGAGATGCAGTCTCGCGTGGCTAAGATTTACGGCGATCGTCAGGAAATGGCGAGCGGTAACAAGCTGTTCGACTGGGGCGCAGCGGAGAACCTGGCTTACGCCACGCTGGTAGACGAGGGCGTGTCCGTCCGTCTGTCCGGTGAAGATGCGGGGCGCGGTACCTTCTTCCACCGTCATGCGGTTATCCATAACCAGAGCAACGGTTCTACCTATACGCCGCTGGCGCACGTGCATAACAGCCAGGGCATCTTCAAAGTCTGGGATTCCGTACTGTCTGAAGAAGCGGTGTTGGCCTTTGAATACGGTTACGCCACGGCAGAACCACGTACGCTGACCATTTGGGAAGCCCAGTTCGGCGACTTCGCTAACGGTGCTCAGGTCGTGATTGACCAGTTCATCAGCTCCGGCGAGCAGAAATGGGGCCGTATGTGTGGCCTGGTGATGCTGCTGCCGCACGGCTATGAAGGTCAGGGGCCGGAGCACTCCTCCGCGCGTCTGGAGCGTTACCTCCAGCTGTGCGCCGAGCAGAACATGCAGGTTTGTGTCCCGTCTACGCCGGCTCAGGTTTATCACATGCTGCGTCGTCAGGCGCTGCGCGGGATGCGCCGTCCGCTGGTAGTGATGTCACCGAAATCTCTGCTGCGCCATCCGCTGGCGGTTTCCAGCCTCGACGAACTGGCCAACGGCACTTTCCAGCCGGCAATTGGTGAGATTGACGAACTGGATCCTAAAGGCGTGAAGCGTGTAGTACTGTGTTCCGGTAAGGTTTACTACGACCTGCTTGAGCAGCGTCGTAAAAACGACCAGAAGGATGTGGCGATTGTGCGTATCGAGCAGCTCTATCCGTTCCCGCATCAGGCGGTACAGGAAGCGCTGAAACCGTTCGCTCACGTGCATGATTTTGTCTGGTGCCAGGAAGAGCCGCTGAACCAGGGCGCCTGGTACTGCAGCCAACACCACCTCCGCGAAGTGATTCCGTTTGGGTCTGCCCTGCGTTATGCAGGTCGCCCGGCCTCCGCCTCTCCGGCGGTAGGGTATATGTCCGTTCACCAGAAGCAGCAGCAAGATCTGGTTAATGACGCGCTGAACGTCGAATAAATTAAAGGATAAATAATGAGTAGCGTAGATATTCTAGTTCCTGACCTGCCTGAGTCCGTAGCCGACGCGACAGTGGCAACCTGGCATAAAAAACCGGGCGACAGCGTCAAACGTGACGAAGTGCTGGTTGAAATCGAAACTGACAAAGTGGTGCTGGAAGTCCCGGCCTCTGCGGACGGCATTCTGGATGCGGTACTGGAAGACGAAGGCACGACCGTGACTTCTCGTCAGATTCTGGGTCGCCTGCGTGAAGGCAACAGCGGCGGGAAAGAAACCTCCGTCAAGTCTGACAGCAAAGAGTCTACCCCGGCTCAGCGTCAGCAGGCTTCTCTGGAAGAGCAGAATAACGATGCCCTCAGCCCGGCTATCCGCCGTCTGATCGCAGAAAATGACCTCGACGCCAGCGCTATCAAAGGCAGCGGCGTGGGTGGCCGTATCACTCGCGAAGACGTTGAAAAACACCTGAGCGAAGCAAAAACGAAACAGCCTGCACAGGCGAAAGCCGCAGAGGCTTCTCAGGCGCCGGTTGCTCCACTGGCTGGCCGCAGCGAAAAACGCGTGCCGATGACCCGCCTGCGTAAGCGCGTGGCCGAGCGTCTGCTGGAAGCGAAAAACTCCACCGCCATGCTCACAACCTTCAACGAAGTGAACATGAAGCCAATCATGGAACTGCGTAAGCAGTACGGTGAAGCGTTTGAAAAACGTCACGGCGTGCGTCTGGGCTTCATGTCCTTCTATATTAAAGCCGTAGTTGAAGCGCTGAAACGCTATCCGGAAGTGAACGCTTCCATCGACGGTGAAGACGTGGTTTACCACAACTACTTCGACGTTAGCATCGCGGTTTCTACCCCGCGTGGTCTGGTGACTCCAGTGCTGAAAGATGTTGATACCCTGGGTATGGCTGACATCGAAAAACGCATCAAAGAGCTGGCGGTGAAAGGCCGTGACGGCAAGCTGACCGTAGAAGAGCTGACCGGCGGTAACTTCACCATCACCAACGGCGGCGTCTTCGGTTCCCTGATGTCTACGCCAATCATCAACCCACCGCAGAGCGCGATTCTGGGCATGCACGCCATCAAAGACCGCCCAATGGCGGTTGACGGTAAAGTAGAGATCCTGCCGATGATGTACCTGGCGCTCTCCTACGATCACCGTCTGATCGATGGCCGCGAGTCCGTGGGTTACCTGGTCGCTATTAAAGAGCTGCTGGAAGATCCAACTCGTCTGCTGCTGGACGTGTAGTCAAATAAGACTCTGGCGGGTGCTTTGACACCCGCCCCTACAACCAAATCTAACCTTACCCCGAGCGTTAATGCTCTTTATCTGGATGGATAGAACTCATGAACTTACACGAATATCAGGCGAAACAGTTGTTTGCTCGGTATGGTTTACCGGCACCCGTCGGTTACGCCTGCACCACACCGCGTGAAGCGGAAGAAGCCGCCTCTAAAATTGGCGCGGGTCCTTGGGTGGTGAAATGTCAGGTTCATGCCGGTGGCCGCGGTAAAGCGGGCGGTGTGAAAGTGGTTAACAGCAAAGAAGATATTCGCGCTTTCGCTGAGCACTGGCTGGGCAAACGCCTGGTAACTTATCAAACGGATGCAAACGGCCAGCCGGTTCACCAGATTCTGGTTGAAGCTGCGACCGACATCGACAAAGAGCTCTACCTGGGCGCGGTTGTTGACCGTAGCTCTCGCCGCGTAGTCTTCATGGCTTCCACCGAAGGCGGCGTGGAAATCGAAAAAGTGGCGGAAGAAACCCCGCACCTGATCCACAAAGTAGCGCTGGACCCGCTGGCTGGACCAATGCCTTACCAGGGCCGTGAGCTGGCGTTCAAACTGGGTCTGGAAGGTAAACAGGTTCAGCAGTTCACTAAGATCTTTATGGGGCTGGCAGCGATTTTCCTGGAGCGCGATCTGGCGCTGATCGAAATCAACCCGCTGGTTATCACTAAGCAGGGCGACCTGATCTGCCTCGACGGCAAACTGGGCGCTGACGGCAACGCGCTGTTCCGCCAGCCGGATCTGCGTGAAATGCGCGACCAGTCTCAGGAAGACCCGCGTGAAGCTCAGGCTGCACAGTGGGAACTGAACTACGTTGCGCTGGACGGCAACATCGGCTGTATGGTTAACGGTGCGGGCCTGGCAATGGGCACCATGGACATCGTTAAGCTGCACGGCGGTGAGCCGGCTAACTTCCTTGACGTGGGCGGCGGTGCGACCAAAGAGCGCGTGACCGAAGCCTTCAAAATCATCCTGTCAGACGACAAAGTGAAAGCCGTTCTGGTGAACATCTTCGGCGGTATCGTACGCTGCGACCTGATTGCCGACGGCATCATCGGTGCGGTAGCCGAAGTGGGCGTTAACGTGCCGGTTGTGGTACGTCTGGAAGGTAACAACGCCGAACTGGGCGCGAAAAAGCTGGCGGATAGCGGCCTGAACATCATTGCAGCGAAAAGTCTGACGGACGCAGCACAGCAGGTTGTTGCTGCCGTGGAGGGGAAATAATGTCCATTTTGATCGATAAAAACACCAAGGTAATTTGCCAGGGCTTTACCGGCAGCCAGGGGACTTTCCACTCCGAACAGGCGATTGCCTACGGGACGCAAATGGTTGGCGGCGTGACGCCAGGCAAAGGCGGCACTGAGCACCTGGGCCTGCCGGTATTCAATACCGTGCGTGAAGCCGTAGACGCGACCGGCGCGACCGCTTCCGTTATCTATGTTCCAGCCCCGTTCTGCAAAGACTCCATCCTGGAAGCGATTGATGCAGGCATCAAGCTGATTATCACCATCACCGAAGGTATCCCTACGCTGGATATGCTGACCGTGAAGGTTGCGCTGGATGAAGCAGGCGTGCGCATGATCGGGCCTAACTGCCCGGGCGTTATCACCCCAGGCGAATGTAAAATCGGCATCATGCCGGGCCACATTCACCTGCCGGGCAAAGTGGGCATCGTTTCCCGTTCCGGGACGCTGACCTATGAAGCCGTTAAGCAGACTACCGACATCGGCCTCGGCCAGTCGACCTGCGTCGGCATCGGCGGTGACCCGATTCCTGGCTCCAACTTCATTGATATCCTGAAGATGTTCGAGGAAGATCCGAAAACCGAAGCCATCGTGATGATCGGTGAAATCGGCGGGAGCGCAGAAGAAGAAGCGGCGGCTTATATTAAAGAGCACGTGACCAAACCTGTTGTGGGCTACATTGCCGGCGTAACCGCGCCAAAAGGCAAGCGTATGGGCCATGCTGGCGCCATCATCGCGGGCGGGAAGGGGACTGCGGATGAGAAATTCGCTGCTCTGGAAGCCGCTGGGGTGAAAACCGTTCGCAGCCTCGCCGACATTGGCGACGCGCTGAAAGCTATTCTGCCGCAGTAAGCAGATGCCCCCGTGTAAGCGGGGGAAACAGTAATAATAAGTGTTCGACATGGTTGGCCACCCTGGGTGGCCTTTTTTTATGTTTGCTTCTTCAGGCCTTTGGTTCGTCCCCCGCTGAGCTGTGCTTTTCCTCTCTTGTATTTTTTTCCTGAATAATTTCATTAAGCGATATTTTCACGCTGTAACCTTATAAAAAATAATGATTTGTTAATTTGATTCATATTAAAGGTGAATTATTTGTGAATAATAAAAGGAAGGCATCAAAATCATGAAAGAACAGGCGTCATTATTATTGTAAAGATGATGCGGCAGACGGGGGGGCAATTTAAGGAAAGCCTTTAGATATCCGCTTAATGTTGAGAATACGGCGCATGTAATTAACCTAAAGCGAAGCGTTAAAACATATCGTTAACAACAATTTCACGATTAATTCTCCATTGAAAAATAATTAACATTACCGGTGTAAATTGTTTTGGATCAATGTTTAAAGCTGGCATTGCGGGATATAAAGGGGCAAAATTGCTGTAGATCAAACTGGCCGAGTCACGGTGTTTTAGCTATAAATTGATCGCCGTCGTAAAACGTAAAAAACATTAAGCAAAGACCTGTTTATTGTAAGGGAATTGCAGGGTAATATAATTACGGGTTATTTTTGATTTTATTAACGTGTTTGTAACCTTTCACCTTTTGATTTCACATTTGAATAAAGTGGGCGATAAAAAGGGGTCTGGAAGCGAATGTATTTGTATTAGGGCATGCTTGTGGCAAACCTCCCGGTGAACCACAGTCGAAGTCTTCATGCGAAGAGCAAGGAGTCAAGATGTTTGATATTGTCGAACTGTCGCGCTTACAGTTTGCCTTGACCGCGATGTACCACTTCCTGTTTGTGCCATTAACGCTCGGTATGGCGTTTTTGCTGGCCATCATGGAAACGGTCTACGTTCTGTCAGGTAAGCAGATTTATAAAGATATGACCAAATTCTGGGGCAAGTTGTTTGCAATCAACTTTGCGCTGGGGGTGGCAACCGGTTTAACCATGGAGTTCCAGTTCGGGACTAACTGGTCTTACTATTCTCACTACGTCGGGGATATCTTCGGTGCGCCGCTGGCTATCGAAGGCCTGATGGCATTCTTCCTCGAATCCACCTTTGTTGGTCTGTTCTTCTTTGGCTGGGATCGTCTCGGCAAAGTTCAGCACATGGCCGTCACCTGGCTGGTGGCGCTGGGCTCTAACCTCTCCGCACTGTGGATTCTGGTCGCCAACGGCTGGATGCAAAACCCTATCGCTTCCGACTTCAACTTCGAAACGATGCGTATGGAAATGGTCAGCTTCTCCGAGCTGGTCCTGAACCCGGTTGCGCAGGTTAAATTTGTTCATACCGTGGCATCCGGCTACGTGTGTGGCGCGATGTTTGTGCTCGGTATCAGCTCTTACTACATGCTGAAAGGCCGTGACTTCGCGTTTGCGAAGCGCTCCTTCGCCATCGCGGCGAGCTTCGGTATGGCCGCCATTCTCTCCGTTATCGTGCTTGGTGATGAGTCCGGTTATGAAATGGGTGACGTGCAGAAAACCAAACTGGCCGCAATTGAAGCCGAATGGGAAACCCAGCCCGCGCCGGCTGCCTTTACCCTGTTTGGTATTCCTGACCAGGATAAACAAGAAAACCGCTTTGCTATCCAGATCCCTTACGCGCTGGGGCTTATCGCTACCCGCTCCGTTGATAAGCAGGTTACCGGCCTGAAAGAGCTGATGGTGCAGCACGAAGAACGTATCCGTAACGGGATGAAGGCGTACAGCCTGCTCGAGCAGCTGCGTAAAGGCTCTGCCGATCAAAGCGTGCGTGATGACTTCAACCATGTGAAGAAAGACCTTGGCTATGGCCTGCTGCTGAAGCGCTACACGGAAAACGTCACCGACGCGACCGAAGAGCAGATTCAGAAAGCGACCAAGGACTCTATTCCTCGCGTGGCACCGCTGTACTTCGCGTTCCGTATCATGGTGGGCTGTGGCTTCCTGATGCTGTTCATTATTGCTGCCTCCTTCTGGACCGTAACCCGCAACGCCATCGGTTCGAAAAAATGGCTGCTGCGCGCCGCGCTGTACGGTATTCCGCTGCCGTGGATCGCAATCGAGTCCGGCTGGTTTGTGGCTGAATACGGCCGTCAGCCGTGGGCGGTAGGTGAGGTTCTGCCGACGGCAGTGGCCAATTCTTCGCTAAGCGTGGGTGACCTGCTGTTCTCCATGATACTGATTTGCGGCCTTTACACGCTGTTTATGGTGGCGGAGCTGTTCCTGATGTTCAAATTTGCTCGCCTTGGGCCGAGCAGTCTGAAAACAGGACGCTATCACTTTGAGCAGTCCAACGTGGCTTCTCAGCCGGCACGCTAAGACAGGAGTCGTCAAATGATTGATTATGAAGTATTGCGTTTTATCTGGTGGCTGCTGGTCGGCGTCCTGCTGATTGGCTTCGCCGTCACCGACGGCTTCGACATGGGCGTGGGCATGCTGTCACGCGTGATTGGTCGTACCGACGTTGAGCGCCGCATTATGGTGAACTCCATTGCGCCACACTGGGACGGTAACCAGGTCTGGTTGATCACCGCCGGTGGTGCGTTATTTGCCGCCTGGCCAATGGTCTATGCCGCAGCCTTCTCCGGCTTTTACGTGGCGATGATTCTGGTGCTGGCTTCTTTGTTCTTCCGCCCGGTAGGTTTCGACTACCGTTCGAAGATTGAAGATACCCGCTGGCGTAACATGTGGGACTGGGGCATTTTCATCGGGAGCTTTGTGCCGCCGCTGGTCATTGGCGTGGCGTTCGGCAACCTCTTGCAGGGCGTGCCGTTCCACGTAGATGAATATCTGCGTCTCTACTACACCGGTAACTTCTTCCAGCTGCTGAATCCGTTTGGCCTGCTGGCCGGCGTTGTCAGCGTGTCGATGATTGTTGCTCAGGGTGCAACCTACCTGCAGATGCGTACCGTCGGTGAGTTACATCTGCGTGCTAAAGCGGCGGCTCAGATTGCCGCGCTGGTAATGATGGTTTGCTTCGCACTGGCAGGCGTTTGGGTGGTTTACGGCATCGATGGATACGTTGTGACCTCCGTATTGGATCATCATGCTGCCTCTAACCCGCTGACTAAAGAAGTCGCGCGTCAGGCCGGTGCCTGGATGGTTAACTTCAACAATATGCCAGGCCTGTGGGCAATTCCTGCGCTGGGCGTTGTGTTGCCGCTGCTGACCATTCTGATGTCTCGTCTGGAGAAGGGCGCTCTGGCGTTCATCTTCTCCTCACTGACGCTGGCCTGTGTGATCCTGACCGCCGGTATTGCTATGTTCCCGTTCGTGATGCCTTCCAGCACCATGATGAACGCTAGCCTGACCATGTGGGATGCGACATCCAGCCAGCTGACGCTGAATGTGATGACCTATGTTGCTATCGTGTTCGTACCCATCATTCTTCTCTACACCACCTGGTGTTACTGGAAAATGTTCGGTCGTATCACCAAAGAGCACATCGAAAGCAACTCCACCTCTCTGTACTAATAAGGAGCTGATTATGTGGTATTTTGCATGGATTCTGGGCACGCTTCTCGCGTGTGCATTCGGGATTATTACCGCGCTGGCTCTCGAGCACGTTGAGGCGAGCAAAGCCGGAAAAGAAGAGCACTGATGGAATACGTTATCGCGAAACTATACGCGGTAATGGACAAGAGCCCCTTGCGGGCTCTTTCCTTAGTGATGGCGCTGGTGCTGGCAGGGTGCATTTTTTGGGACCCGTCTCGTTTCGCCGCGAAAACGAGTGAGCTGGAGATTTGGCACGGCTTCCTGCTGATGTGGGGCGTTTGTGCCGGGATCGTTCACGGCGTGGGCTTCCGCCCAACCAAAGTACTTTGGCAGGGTATTTTCTGCCCGCTGATTGCCGATTTAGTGCTCATCGCTGGACTGCTATTTTTCTTCTTCTGAATGCCGTCGCGCATTCCCCCGCACGATGCAGAAATTATGGGCTTTAACAAGCCCATAAAAATTTACTTAACGTTTAAAACAATCCATTCCAAACCCTCATTCTCTTGCGTATAGTAAGCAGCGTTAAATTGTATTACCGGGATGTAAAGTGAGTACAACGCTGTTTCGATGGCCGGTTCGTGTTTACTACGAAGACACAGACGCCGGGGGTATGGTTTACCATGCCAGTTATGTTGCTTTTTACGAAAGAGCACGCACAGAGATGCTGCGCCAGCACAACTTTAACCAGCATTCCTTGTTGGCGGAGCGTGTCGCCTTTGTCGTACGCAGGATGACCGTTGATTATCTTGCGCCTGCCCGACTCGACGATTTACTCGAAATCCAAAGTGAAATTACATCGATGCGCGGCACTTCTATGGTGTTTACGCAGCGAATAGTCAACGCTGAAAATCAGTTACTGAACCAAGCTGAAGTGCTGATTGTTTGTGTTGATCCACACCTTATGAAGCCTCGTGCGCTTCCCAAGTCTATTGTCGCGGAGTTCAAGCAGTGACTGACATGAATATCCTTGATTTGTTCCTGAAGGCTAGCCTTCTGGTCAAATTTATCATGTTGATTTTGATTGGTTTTTCCATCGCATCATGGGCAATCATCATTCAGCGAACGCGTATCCTTAATGCCGCCAGCCGTGAAGCTGAGGCGTTTGAAGACAAGTTCTGGTCCGGGATCGAACTGTCTCGCCTGTATCAGGAAAGCCAGGGCCGTCGCGAAAGCCTGAGCGGTTCTGAGCAAATTTTCTATTCCGGTTTTAAAGAGTTCGCGCGTCTGCATCGCGCAAACACCCACGCGCCAGAAGCCGTGGTTGAGGGAGCATCCCGTGCGATGCGTATCTCAATGAGCCGCGAGCTGGAAACGCTGGAAACCCATATTCCTTTCCTTGGCACCGTTGGTTCCATCAGCCCGTACATCGGTCTGTTTGGTACGGTGTGGGGGATCATGCATGCGTTTATCGCCCTCGGTGCGGTGAAGCAGGCAACGCTGCAAATGGTTGCGCCGGGTATTGCTGAAGCGCTGATTGCGACTGCGATTGGTCTGTTTGCCGCTATTCCGGCCGTTATGGCGTACAACCGCCTGAACCAACGCGTGAACAAACTGGAATTGAATTACGACAACTTCATGGAAGAGTTCACGGCTATCCTGCACCGTCAGGCTTTTACCAGCAGCGAAAAGCAGTAACAAGGGGTAAGTCATGGCCAGACGCGGACGTGGTCGTCGTGAGCTGAAGTCAGAAATTAACATCGTTCCATTGCTGGACGTGCTGTTGGTGCTGCTGCTGATCTTTATGGCAACGGCGCCGATCATCACCCAGAGCGTCGAGGTGGATCTGCCGGATGCGACAGATTCCCAGACCGTCAGCAGTAACGATGAGCCGCCGGTCATTATCGAAGTGTCCGGGGTAGGGCAGTACAGCGTAGTGGTTGAAAAAGATCGTATGGATCAGCTGCCGTCAGAGCAGGTTGTTGCGGAAGCGCAGCGCCGCCTGCAGGCAAATCCTAAAACGGTCTTTTTGATCGGCGGTGCAAAAGATGTTCCGTATGACGAGATCATCAAGGCGCTGAATCTGTTGCATCAGGCGGGCGTGAAGTCCGTCGGTTTGATGACACAGCCAATCTGATCCATTTCGCTTAAAACGTTTGGGAACCGAGAGTGTCAAAGGCAACCGAAGAGAACGCTAAATTAAAACGAGCGATCGTCGTTTCAGTGGTGCTGCACATCATTTTGATTGGCATCCTGATCTGGAGCTCGTTTGATGAGCACATTGATGCATCCGCGGGCGGTGGCGGTGGTTCTTCTATTGACGCGGTGATGGTTGACCCGGGTGCGGTAGTGGATAACTACAATCGCCAACAGCAGCAGCAGGCAAGCAGCAAACGTGCCGCCGAGCAGCGTGAAAAACAGGCGCAGCAGCAGGCAGAAGAGCTTCAGCAAAAACAGGCGGCGGAGCAACAGCGCCTGAAAGAGCTGGAGAAAGAGCGTTTAGCGGCTCAGGAGCAGGCAAAAGCGCAGGCCGAGCAGCAGAAGCAGGCTGAAGCGGCCGCGAAGCAGGCTCAGGAACAGCAGAAACAGGCTGAGACCGCTGCCGCAGCTGCGAAAGCAAAAGCCGATGCGCAGGCGAAAGCTCAGGCTGATGCCCAGGCGAAGGCTGCGGAAGAAGCGGCGAAGAAAGCCGCGGCGGACGCTCAGAAGAAAGCGACTGAAGAAGCGGCGAAGAAAGCGGCTGACGCAGAGAAAAAAGCGGCCGCAGACGCTGCCGCAGCAGCGAAGAAAGCTCAGCAGGATGCTGAGAAAAAAGCTGCAGATGCTGCCGCTAAGAAAGCTGCGCAGGATGCCGAGAAGAAAGCTGCCGCAGAGGCCGCGAAAGAGGCTGCTGCCGAAAAAGCGGAAGCGGCTAAACAGGCTGCTGCCGAAAAAGCAGCGGCTGAAAAGGCTGCCGAGAAGGCCGCCGCTGATAAAGCTGCCGCCGCGAAAGCCGCAGCAGACAAGAAAGCGGCTGCTGACGCGAAGAAAAAGGCTGCTGCTGAGAAAGCCGCTTCTGACAAAGCCGCAGCGCAGGGCGTTGACGACTTATTCGGTGATTTAAGCTCAGGTAAGAATGCACCGAAAACGGGCGGTGGGGCGAAAGGTAATGCCGCAGCCGCCGCCGGAAAAGGGAATAATAAAAACAACGGCGCAAGCGGCGCAGAGATCAACGGCTACGCAGGTCAGATAAAGGCAGCGATCGAGAGCAAGTTCTATAACGATCCTTCGTTTGCCGGTAAGACCTGTTCACTGCGGATCAAACTGGCGCCGGACGGCCTTCTGCTTGATATCAAGCCAGAAGGTGGCGATGCGGCACTTTGCCAGGCTGCCGTTGCGGCAGCGCGTCTGGCGAAGATTCCTAAGCCGCCAAGCGAAGCTGTTTATGAAGTCTTCAAGAACGCACCGATCGACTTTAAGCCTTAACGCGGTTTTCCCCGCCACAACGGGGAAAGCACACTAAGCTGAGTTACAGGGTTTTGGTAGTTTTGTGTATTTGGGTTTGTTAACATTCTGCTAAATTATCGTGGGCTTTCCGCCCGGATAAGGGAGATATGATGAAGCAGGCATTTCGTGTAGCGTTAAGTTTCTTAATGCTGTGGGCAGCGGTGCTGCACGCAGAAGTTCGTATCGAGATCACCCAGGGTGTCGACTCTGCTCGTCCAATTGGTGTGGTTCCGTTTACCTGGGCAGGCCCTGGCGCCGCGCCTGAAGATATTGGTGGCATTGTTGCTGCCGACCTGCGTAACAGCGGTAAATTCAATCCTCTCGACAGATCTCGCCTGCCTCAGCAGCCGGGTTCTGCTCAGGAAGTTCAGCCTGCAGCCTGGACCGCGCTCGGTATTGACGCCGTCGTAGTAGGTCAGGTTACGCCAAACGGCGACGGGAGTTACACCGTTGCTTACCAACTGGTCGACACCTCAGGTGCGCCGGGCACGGTGCTGGCCCAGAACTCCTACAAAGTGAACAAGCAGTGGCTGCGTTATGCAGGCCACACCGCCAGCGACGAAGTGTTTGAGAAGCTGACCGGGATTAAAGGCGCATTCCGTACCCGTATTGCTTACGTTGTACAGACCAATGGCGGCCAGTTCCCGTATGAGCTGCGTGTTTCTGATTACGATGGCTACAACCAGTTTGTGGTTCACCGTTCTCCGCAGCCGCTGATGTCTCCTGCATGGTCTCCGGACGGCAGCAAACTGGCTTATGTGACCTTCGAAAGCGGCCGTTCTGCGCTGGTTGTGCAGACGCTGGCTAACGGCGCAGTGCGTCAGATTGCTTCGTTCCCGCAGCACAACGGCGCACCGGCATTCTCTCCGGACGGTTCTAAGCTGGCGTTCGCGCTGTCTAAAACCGGTAGCCTGCAGCTGTACGTGATGGACCTGGGTTCTGGCCAGATTCGTCAGGTGACTGAAGGTCGCAGCAACAATACCGAACCAACCTGGTTCCCGGACAACCAAACCCTGGCCTATACCTCTGACCAGGCGGGTCGTCCACAGATTTATAAAGTCAGTATTAGTGGCGGTGCTCCGCAGCGTCTTTCCTGGGAAGGTGGTCAGAACCAGGATGCCGATGTCAGTGCCGATGGTAAAATTATGGTAATGGTCAGCTCCGCTAGCGGTCAGCAGCACATTGCCAAACAGGATCTGGTAGCGGGTGGCGTAACAACTTTATCGTCAACGTTCCTGGATGAAACGCCAAGTCTGGCACCTAACGGCACTATGGTAATCTACAGCTCTTCTCAGGGGATGGGATCCGTGCTGAATTTGGTTTCAACAGATGGGCGTTTCAAAGCGCGTCTTCCGGCAACTGATGGACAGGTCAAATTCCCTGCCTGGTCGCCGTATCTGTGATAACAATATTGATTATTAAAGGATCAAAGAAATGCAACTGAACAAAGTGCTGAAAGGGCTGATGATTGCTCTGCCGGTTATGGCTATCGCGGCGTGTTCTTCTAACAAGAGCGCCAACAATGGTCAGAGCGGTGAAGGTATGCTGGGTGCCGGCACTGGTATGGACGCTAACGGCCACGGCAACATGTCTTCTGAAGAGCAGGCTCGTCTGCAGATGCAACAGCTGCAGCAGAACAACATCGTTTATTTCGGTCTGGACAAATACGATGTTAGCTCTGAATTCGCTGCAATGCTGGATGCGCACGCTAACTTCCTGCGTAGCAACCCGTCTTACAAAGTGACCGTAGAAGGTCATGCGGATGAGCGCGGTACCCCAGAGTACAACATCGCCCTGGGCGAACGTCGTGCTAACGCCGTTAAAATGTACCTGCAAGGTAAAGGCGTTTCTGCAGACCAGATCTCCATCGTTTCTTACGGTAAAGAAAAACCTGCAGTACTGGGGCATGACGAAGCGGCATACGCTAAAAACCGTCGTGCCGTACTGGTTTACTAAGAGAATCGCATGAGCAGTAACTTCAGACATCACTTGTTGAGTCTGTCGTTACTGGTTGGCATAGCGGCCCCCTGGGCCGCTAATGCTCAGGCGCCAATCAGTAGTGTCGGCTCAGGCTCGGTCGAAGACCGTGTCACTCAACTCGAGCGTATTTCTAACGCTCACAGTCAGCTTTTGACCCAACTCCAGCAACAACTCTCCGATAACCAGAATGATATTGATTCCCTGCGCGGTCAGATTCAGGAAAACCAGTATCAGCTGAATCAGGTTGTGGAGCGTCAAAAGCAAATTTTGCTGCAGATGGATAGCCTTAGCGGCGCGGCTGCGGGAGCAGGGCAACAGCCTGCTGCCGGTGCCTCTCAGGGGGCGACCACGCCGGACGCAGGAGCCTCTAACGCGGCCCCTGCGGCTCCAGCGCAGGGCGGTGACGCAAACAGCGATTACAATGCAGCCATCGCGCTGGTGCAGGATAAATCGCGCCAGGACGATGCCATCAACGCCTTTCAGAGCTTTGTGAAGAAGTATCCGGATTCAACTTATCTGCCGAACGCCAACTATTGGCTCGGTCAGTTGAATTACAACAAAGGTAAAAAGGATGATGCGGCGTTTTATTTTGCCTCCGTGGTGAAAAATTACCCGAAATCACCGAAGGCTCCGGACGCCATGTTTAAGGTCGGCGTGATCATGCAGGACAAAGGCGACGTCGCAAAAGCGAAAGCCGTCTACCAGCAGGTCGTAAAACAGTATCCGGGAACCGACGGTGCAAAGCAGGCTCAAAAACGCCTGAACGCACAGTAATGCTTGCGGCCTGACCAGATATCGTCGTTTTTCTGGTCTTGCCGTGCGAAACGTAAGCAGTTGAACGATATGCGTCAAAATTATTGTTGCGTCAAAATCTTAAATCAGTAATATATGCCGCCGTTGCCAAGGGATACGAAACAAACCCAAAGTGACGCAAAAGTGGGTCGTTAGCTCAGTTGGTAGAGCAGTTGACTTTTAATCAATTGGTCGCAGGTTCGAATCCTGCACGACCCACCACTTTAAAGTAATAAGCTGTAGTCAGGCGTGAAGGGTGATAATTATCCTGCGCGACCCAGCACTTTAAAGTAGATGCAGTAAAGAAGTTTGCAGTAACCGCACAGCGGGTCGTTAGCTCAGTTGGTAGAGCAGTTGACTTTTAATCAATTGGTCGCAGGTTCGAATCCTGCACGACCCACCATCTTTTAAGATGAAGGCTGTAAGTGAAGGGTTTGAACCTGCAGCAGGTTCTAATCTAGTGCAGCAAAACTTCAAAGCAGTAACCGCATACAGCGGGTCGTTAGCTCAGTTGGTAGAGCAGTTGACTTTTAATCAATTGGTCGCAGGTTCGAATCCTGCACGACCCACCAAATTCAAACTAAAGCGCCTTCAGGCGCTTTAGTTGTTTCTGGAGCAAGGACTATTATGTGCAGGATAACGTCGTTGCTTGCGACGACGGCCCGAAGGGCGAGCATAGCGAGTCATCCTGCACGACCCACCAATGTAGGAAGGCGCCCTAAAGGCGCCTTTTTGCTATCTGCGATTTGAAAAATCACGCTTATCAAACACAGCCTTCCTCATTTTCTTTTTCTCTCACAGCACCAGGCAATTCCTCACGACATTTTGATTAAATTTCGCTATCTTGTTTAGCATATAAAACAGTGAATGCAGGTAATAGCGTAAATCACGCTTAATACGGCCTGTTATGTTAAGTCAGTAAAACGAGATTGCATGATGAGCGTAATGTTTGATCCGGAAACGGCGATTTATCCATTTCCACCTAAACCAGCTCCGCTAAGCGGGGACGAAAAGCAGTTCTATCGTGAAAAAATTAAGCGCCTGCTCAAAGAGCGGAATGCGGTGATGGTGGCTCACTACTACACTGACCCGGAAATCCAGTCTCTCGCAGAAGAGACCGGCGGTTGTATCTCTGACTCGCTTGAGATGGCTCGCTTTGGCGCTAACCATCCAGCTTCTACGCTTCTGGTGGCGGGCGTTCGTTTTATGGGGGAAACGGCGAAAATCCTCAGCCCTGAGAAAACAATTTTGATGCCAACCCTCAATGCCGAGTGTTCATTGGATCTGGGCTGCCCGATTGAGGCATTCAACGCGTTTTGCGACCAGCACCCCGATCGTACCGTCGTCGTCTATGCTAATACCTCTGCGGCGGTAAAGGCCCGGGCCGACTGGGTGGTTACGTCCAGTATTGCCGTTGAGCTGATTGAACATCTGGACAGTCTGGGAGAAAAAATTATCTGGGGGCCCGATCGCCATCTTGGCGGCTACGTTCAAAAGCAGACCGGGGCTGATGTGCTGTGCTGGCAGGGGGCCTGTATTGTTCATGATGAATTTAAAACTCAGGCCCTGGCACGCATGAAGGCGCTGTACCCTAATGCAGCCGTATTGGTACACCCTGAGTCGCCGCAGGCGGTGGTTGATATGGCCGATGCCGTGGGCTCGACCAGCCAGCTGATTAACGCGGCAAAAACGCTGCCTCATCAGCAGCTGATTGTGGCAACGGATCGCGGGATATTTTATAAAATGCAGCAGGCGTGTCCGGATAAAGAGTTGCTGGAGGCTCCTACTGCAGGGGAAGGAGCAACCTGTCGCAGCTGTGCACATTGTCCGTGGATGGCAATGAACGGGCTTAAAGCGATTGCTGAGGGACTGGAGCAGGGTGGCGCTGCGCACACCATAGAAGTGGACGCTGCGCTGCGTGAAGGGGCTCTCGTTCCGCTTAATCGTATGCTCGAGTTCGCGGCAGAGTTACGTCGGACGATAAAAGGCAACGCGTAAGATAATTACGCTCTGGGGGAGTACATGGATTTTTTTAGCACGCAGAATATTCTCGTCCACATTCCCATTGGGGCGGGCGGGTACGACTTATCATGGATTGAGGCGGTGGGGACGCTGGCGGGTTTGCTTTGCATCTGGCTTGCCAGCCTGGAGAAAATTGGGAACTACGCTTTCGGGCTAATCAACGTCACGCTGTTTGCCATCATTTTCTTTCAAATCCAACTCTACGCCAGCCTGCTGCTGCAGTTGTTCTTTTTCGTGGCGAATATTTACGGCTGGTATGCGTGGTCACGGCAAAGCAGCAATAATCAGTCGTTGCTGCAAATCCGCTGGCTTCCCTTGCCTAAGGCTATTGCCTGGCTGGTAATTATCATTGCGTCGATTGGATTGATGACGATATTCATCGACCCGGTCTTTGCTTTCCTCACCCGGATTGCCGTGACCGTGATGCAGAGCCTGGGAATGAACGTTACCCTGCCAGAACTCCAGCCGGATGCTTACCCCTTCTGGGATTCATGCATGATGGTGCTGTCGATTGTGGCCATGATCCTGATGACGCGTAAGTATGTGGAAAACTGGCTGCTGTGGACAATCATCAATGTGATAAGCGTTGTTATCTTTGCGCTGCAGGGTGTTTATGCGATGTCGCTGGAATACCTCATCCTGACCTTTATTGCGCTAAACGGTAGCCGGATGTGGATTAAAAGCGCGCGGCAGTCGGGCTCGCGCGCCTTCTCCTGATCAATGATGATGATGAGCATGGCCGGCAGGATGGTCATGCTCGTTCAGGTCACAGTCTGGCCCATGGCAAACCTGATACTCCATCTGTACCGTGGCATGTTCTATCTGGTACTCGTGCTCCAGAAAGTGATGTATACGCTCCAGCAGGGCATCGTGATCGTGGGGCGGTACGACCTGGACATGCAGCGTCATCAACGGTTTCTCTCCAACCAGCCAGATATGGACGTGATGCACGTTACGCACTTCCGGTATCGAGCGTGACAGATTACGTTTCAGAGCGGCAATATCAATGGCGCTCGGTGCACCTTCCAGCAGTTCATTAACGCTCTCTTTCAGCAGGCTCCAGGCGCTGCGCAATACCAGGCAGGAAACCAGCACCGAGAGGATCGGGTCGATAGGCGTCCAGCCAGTCCAGAGAATCACCACCGCCGCCACAATGGCCCCCACTGAACCCAATAAATCGCCAAGAACATGGAGTGCCGCCGCGCGGACGTTAAGATTTTTCTCGCCGCTGCCACCGTGCAGGATCCAGAAAGAGACCAGGTTCGCCAGCAGTCCGGCGATGGCGATAGTCAACATCGCCCAGCCCGCAATTGGTTGGGGGTTTGAGAAGCGCTGAATCGCTTCCCAGACGATCAGGATGGTGATAACCACCAGTGCAATAGCGTTCACAAATGCGGCGAGCGTGGTGAGGCGCAGCAGGCCAAAAGTGTGCCGGGCGTCAGGCGGGCGACGGGAAAAATGCACGGCCAGCAGGGCAAACAGCAGGGCGGCTGCATCGGTTAGCATATGTCCGGCGTCGGCCAGCAGGGCAAGCGAGCCGGAAAGCAGGCCACCGATAACTTCGGCAACCATGAAAATCGCCGTGATAAGAAAGGCAAACAACAGGCGTTTTGCGTTACTGTCGGAGGGGGTGTGTTGGTGTGAATGCGCCATAATCTCTCACAAATATCAGTCACGGTGAGCTAATTATAACCGCTTCCTGGCTTCAACTAGTTGAAAGATGCTGATAAAAAAAGAGAGCCGTCCGGCTCTCTTACAACTCTCTTTCATCGGGATATTACTGCGACGTGCCGTCGACTTTCTTGTTCACGTCTTGCCCGCTGCCGGTCTCAACTTTTTTGTTGGTATCAGGGCAGCGTCCATCTTTGCACATGCTGTTTTTATGCACTTCGCTTTTGCTCATTTTATGGTGAGAGCCGTTGATTTTGTCATTACTTACTCCGTTTGGAGCAACTTTCTGGTGCGCGTCAGGCGCGACCTGGCCCGCTTCGGCGCTGGCGTTTGCCTGCCCGTTGTTTGCGCTCGACGTTGAGTCGGCGGCATAAACGATTCCGCTGCCCAGGGTCAGCGTGGCGGTTAATAGCAGCGTGGTTAATTTTTTCATGTTGTGCTCCTGTTCTGGTCGTTATTGCTGGATAACTTCGTCCAACAGTGCAGTGCAAAATGCTGAAAAATTCTGCAGGGCAGCAGTCTGCACCGGGCTTTAATTTTCAAAATAGTATTCAATATTGAAAATTTAATATTTTTCAGCGTTAACAGTTGGAAAGTGTAGTTAGCAGGAGAGTGTTCGCCATGTTTCCGCTGTTTTTTTCGAGTTTTCAGGATTAATCTGTGAGAAGTGTAAAAGCCCGTTTACACTTGTGGTTATGCGAGTTAGATTGAAAGGATTGCAACGAAGAAAAATATCAGGATGACTCCGGAACTATCATGAATTATCAGAACGACGACTTAAGAATCAAAGAGATTAACGAGCTTCTCCCCCCTGTAGCGCTGCTGGAAAAATTCCCCGCCACTGAAAAAGCTGCCCACACTGTCTCTCAGGCCCGCAAAGCGATTCACAAAATCCTTAAAGGCAGCGACGATCGCCTGCTGGTGGTGATTGGCCCTTGCTCCATTCACGACACGAAGGCTGCCAAAGAGTACGGCGCACGCCTGCTGGCGCTGCGTGAAGAGCTTCAGGGCGAGCTGGAAGTGGTTATGCGTGTTTACTTTGAAAAGCCGCGTACAACCGTAGGCTGGAAAGGCCTGATTAACGATCCGCATATGGACAGCAGCTACCAGATTAACGATGGTCTGCGCATCGCGCGCAAGCTGCTGCTGGATATCAACGATTCTGGCCTGCCGGCTGCAGGGGAATTCCTTGATATGATAACCCCGCAGTACCTTGCGGATCTGATGAGCTGGGGAGCAATCGGCGCGCGTACCACCGAGTCGCAGGTTCACCGTGAGCTGGCCTCAGGCCTGTCTTGCCCGGTTGGCTTTAAAAACGGCACCGACGGTACGATCAAAGTGGCAATTGATGCCATCAATGCCGCAGGCGCACCGCACTGCTTCCTGTCCGTGACGAAGTGGGGTCATTCCGCTATCGTCAACACCAGCGGTAACGGCGATTGCCACATTATTCTGCGCGGGGGCAAAGAGCCTAACTACAGCGCGAAACATGTGGAAGAGGTGAAAGCTGGCCTGGTTAAGGCAGGTCTTGAGCCGCAGGTGATGATTGATTTCAGTCACGCTAACAGCAGCAAACAGTTTAAAAAGCAGATGGACGTTTCTGACGACGTTTGCGGCCAGATTGCCGGGGGCGAGAAGGCCATCATCGGCGTGATGATTGAAAGCCATCTGGTAGAAGGTAACCAAAACCTGGAGAGCGGTGAACCGCTGGTCTACGGCAAAAGCGTGACCGATGCCTGCATTGGCTGGGAAGATACCGAAGTGGCGCTGCGCAAGCTTGCCGATGCGGTAAAGGCTCGTCGCGGCTAATGGCCTGATTTGAGCAATAAAAAAGGCGTGGTGCATACCACGCCTTTTTTTATGGGCGGCGAATTACTTCGCTTTACCCTGGTTTGCTACCGCTGCGGCCTTGGCTGCGATTTCGTCAGCGTTGCCCAGGTAGTAACGTTTCAGCGGTTTGAAGTTCTCATCAAACTCATAAACCAGCGGCACGCCGGTCGGGATATTCAGCTCGAGGATCTCATCTTCGCTCAGGTTATCCAGATATTTAACCAGCGCACGCAGGGAGTTGCCGTGAGCCGCAACGATGACGCGCTCGCCGGATTTCATGCGTGGCAGAATGGATTCATTCCAGAACGGCGTTACGCGGTCGATGGTCAGCGCCAGGCTTTCGGTGGTTGGCAGCTCGCTGTCGGTCAGTTTTGCGTAACGTGGATCGTGGCCTGGGAAGCGCTCGTCGTCTTTAGACAGCTCAGGTGGGGTGATGGCAAAACCACGACGCCACTGTTTAACCTGCTCGTCACCGTATTTTTCAGCGGTTTCAGCTTTGTTCAGACCCTGCAGGGCACCGTAGTGGCGCTCGTTCAGTTTCCAGGATTTCTCGACCGGCAGCCAGGCCTGGTCAAGTTCATCGAGGATGTTCCACAGGGTGTGGATGGCACGTTTCAGCACAGACGTGTAAGCGAAGTCGAAGGTGAAGCCTTCGTCCTTCAGCAGCTTACCGGCAGCTTTAGCTTCGGTACGCCCTTTATCAGACAGATCAACATCATACCAACCGGTGAAGCGGTTTTCGTTGTTCCACTGGCTTTCGCCGTGACGAACCAGAACCAGCTTAGTAACAGCCATGATTTACTCCTTAATGAGCCTGGGATTAATGATAACAATTATCATTATATTGCCGCGCCATAAGCCACGGCAATGATAAACGTTTAACATAGCGAAAAAGCGCGTGGAGTGTAAGGTGGTTGTAAAAGGTTGTTATATTTTTGGCGTGATTTGGCGGTAAAGTCAGCGATTTGGCGAGAAATTGCCCTTAATGAAAAGGGCAATGAACGTTAGCGAGGCAGGAACTGATATTCCGTGATGCTGAGGTAAGCTTCCGTTGGTTTTAGCCAGCAGCTCGGCTGCGGCCATTCCGGGTGGTTTGGGCTGTCCGGTAAGAACCCGCTTTCCAGCGCCACACCATTCCAGTCGCTGTAGCTTTCCCGATCGCGCGCTGGCGTGCCTGCCAGATAGTTGCCTGTATAGCACTGTAGCGCCGGTGCCGTCGTATAGACCGCCATTTCCAGCTCGCCGTCCACTGACCAGACCCGGGCCACCGGCTGGCTGAGATCGCCTTTTGCCTGCAGCAGGAAAGCGTGGTCATAGCCTTTGGTGGCCTGCTGATCGGCATCGTTCAGAAAATCCTGTCCGATGGGTTTTGGCTCACGGAAGTCAAAGCTGCTGCCGTCAACTTTTTTCAGGCCGCCTGCGGGTAAGCCGTTCGCTTCAACCGGCAGGTAGCTGTCGGCCAGCAGCTGAAGCTTATGCTGACGAACGTCGTTCTGAACGCTGTCCAGATTGAAGTAGGCGTGGTTGGTGAGGTTGACCGGGCAGGGCTTATCGACGGTGGCACGAAGCTCGATGCTAATGCGGTTATCTTCCGTCAGGGCGTAACGGGCCGTCGCGTGCAGTTTGCCGGGGAAACCCTGGTCGCCATCGCATGAGTCCAGTTCGTAAATCACTTCCTGCTCATTTTGAACGGCAATACGCCAGCGGCGCTTGTCAAAGCCTTCCGGCCCGCCGTGAAGCTGGTTTTCGCCCTGGTTAACGTCAAGCTGGAGCGTCTCGCCGCCAACGGTGAGCTTCCCTCCCGCAATACGGTTAGCGTAGCGTCCGACGGTCGCGCCCATAAAGGCGCTTTGCTGCAGATAGTGCTCCGGCGAAGCGCAGCCCAGCAGCGTCTCCCGGATGCTGCCGTCTTTTAGCGGCACGCGGCAGGAGAGCAAGGTCGCGCCCCAGTCCATCAGCGTAACCACCATCCCTGCGCCGTTACGCAGAGTGATAAGACGAAACGGCTGGCCGTCCGGCGCCAGATTCGGGGTCTCTTTTAGCATTGACCCGCTCCTTCGGAGGCTTTGCAAACGTAGAACGTTTCTTTAATGCCCGTTTTGTTTTCGTACTGCTCTTCTACCGCCTGCTTAACGGCCGGAACCAGGTCCTCTGGCACCAGCGCGACGATGCAGCCCCCAAAGCCGCCGCCGGTCATGCGTACGCCGCCTTTCTCGCCAATCGTGGCTTTGATGATGTCCACGAGGGTGTCGATTTGTGGCACGGTAATTTCGAAGTCATCGCGCATGGAGGCGTGTGACTCGGCCATTAGCTGGCCCATTCGGACAAGGTCGCCTTTGGCCAGCGCGTCAGCGGCTTCCACAGTACGGATATTTTCGGTCAGCACGTGACGAACGCGTTTAGCAACGATTGGATCCAGCTCATGCGCCACTTCGTTGAATTTTGCCAGGTCGACGTCACGCAGCGCTTTTTGGCTAAAGAAGCGAGCGCCGGTTTCGCACTGTTCGCGGCGGGTATTGTATTCGCTGCCAACCAGCGTGCGCTTAAAGTTGCTGTTGACGATCACCACCGCGGCGCCTTTTGGCATCGAAACGGCTTTTGTGCCGAGAGTACGGCAGTCGATCAGCAGCGCGTGATCTTTTTTACCAAGGGCGGAAATCAGCTGGTCCATGATGCCGCAGTTGCAGCCGACAAACTGGTTCTCCGCTTCCTGGCCATTGAGCGCCAGCTGCGCGCCATCAAGCGGCAGGTGGTAAAGATGTTGGATAACTTTGCCCACGGCTACTTCCAGCGACGCGGAAGAGCTTAGCCCGGCACCTTGCGGCACGTCACCGCTTATCACCATATCCACGCCGGAAAAGTTGTTATCGCGCTTCTGCAGATGTTTCACCACGCCGCGAACATAATTCGCCCACTGCTGGGTTTCGTGCTTCACGATAGGGGCATCCAGAGAGAAGCTGTCCTGCTGGTTGTCATAATCGGCAGCAATCACCCGCACGGTGCGGTCATCACGTTTCGCACAGCTGATAACCGTCTGATAATCGATGGCACAGGGCAGGACAAAACCGTCGTTGTAATCGGTATGCTCGCCAATCAGGTTAACGCGGCCCGGAGCCTGAATGGTGTGGGTTGCCTGGTAGCCAAATTGTGCAGCAAACAGACGTTGGGTGTTCTCTTTCAGACTCATAATAACGCTCCTGACTGGCGGAAATGGATATCACTGACGGCACGCAAGCGTTCTGCGGCTTGCTCTGCGGTTAAATCGCGCTGCGTTTCAGCCAGCATTTCGTAGCCGACCATAAATTTACGCACCGTGGCGCTGCGCAGCAGCGGCGGATAGAAATGGGCATGAAGCTGCCAGTGCTGGTTGTCTTCACCGTTAAACGGCGCACCGTGCCAGCCCATGGAATACGGGAAAGAGCACTGGAACAGGTTGTCATAGCGGCTGGTGAGCTTTTTCAGCGCCAGCGCCAGGTCAGCGCTTTGTTCCGCGCTTAAGTCGGTGATACGTAATACCTGCGTTTTGGGCAACAGCAGGGTTTCGAACGGCCAGGCTGCCCAGTAAGGGACAACGGCCAGCCAGTGTTCGGTTTCAACCACGGTGCGGCTGCCGTCTGCCTGTTCGCGCTGAACGTAATCCAGCAGCATAGGCGTGCCCCGGTGGGCGAAATATTCACGTTGTAGAGCGTCTTCACGGGCAACTTCGTTAGGCAAAAAACTGTTCGCCCAAACCTGTCCGTGAGGATGTGGGTTTGAGCAGCCCATTGCTGCGCCTTTATTCTCGAAGACCTGAACCCACGGATATGTCTGCCCCAGCTCTGCGGTTTGCTGCTGCCAGGTATTTACCACTTCTTCCAGAGCAGGAAACGAGAGCTCCGGCAGCGTTTTGCTGTGGTCGGGAGAGAAGCAGATAACCCGGCTGGTACCCCGCGCGCTTTCGCAACGCATCAGTGGGTCATGGCTGGCTGGCGCATCGGGCGTGTCCGTCATCAGCGCGGCGAAATCGTTGGTAAAAACGAAAGTGCCGGCGTAATCAGGGTTTTTATCCCCGGTGACGCGCGTGTTGCCAGGGCAAAGGAAACAGTCCGGATCGTGCACCGGGAGTTTGTCTTGCGCTGGCGTTTCCTGTGCGCCCTGCCAGGGACGCTTCGCCCGATGTGGCGAAACCAGAATCCATTGACCCGTCAGGGGGTTATAGCGGCGATGCGGGTGATCGACCGGGTTAAACTGCTCCATCACATATCCTTAGTCTTCATAACCTTGGGGGTGGCGTGACTGCCAGCGCCAGGTATCATCTGCCATCTCTTGCAGCGAACGGCTGACACGCCAGTTGAGTTCTTTATCGGCTTTGGTGGCGTCTGCCCAGTAGGCAGGCAGGTCGCCATCGCGGCGCGGGGCAAAGTGGTAGTTCACCGGCTTGCCGCAGGCTTTGCTGAACGCGTTCACAACGTCAAGTACGCTGCTGCCGACGCCCGCGCCGAGGTTGTAAATATGGACGCCAGGCTTACCGTTCAGCGCCTGCATAGCGGCGACGTGGCCGTCGGCGAGATCCATCACGTGGATGTAGTCACGCACGCCAGTACCGTCTTCGGTTGGGTAGTCGTTGCCAAAAATAGCCAGCGAGTCGCGGCGGCCGACGGCAACCTGCGCAATGTAAGGCATCAGGTTGTTAGGAATGCCTTGCGGATCTTCGCCCATGTCGCCTGACGGATGTGCGCCAACCGGGTTGAAATAGCGCAGTAAGGCCACGCTCCAGTTCGGCTGTGCTTTCTGCAGGTCGGTAAGAATTTGCTCAACCATCAGCTTGCTTTGGCCGTAAGGGCTGGCAGGCTTACCGGTAGGGAAGCTTTCCACATAAGGGATTTTGGGCTGATCGCCGTAGACGGTGGCGGAGGAGCTGAAGATAAAGTTAGTTACGTTAGCTGCGCGCATAGCGGTGATAAGGCGCAGCGTGCCGGTAACGTTGTTATCGTAGTATTCCAGCGGCTTGTTCACCGATTCACCGACGGCTTTCAGGCCGGCAAAATGGATGACGGCATCAATGCGATGATCGTGGAAAATTTCTGCCAGCAGCGCTTCGTCGCGAATATCGCCATCGATGAACAGCGGGTGCTTACCGCCGAGGCGTTCAATCTCCGGCAGTACGCTGCGCTTGCTGTTGCACAAGTTGTCGAGGATCACTACGTCGTGCCCGTTTTGCAGTAACTGCACGCAGGTATGACTTCCAATGTAACCGCTACCACCTGTAACCAGAACTCTCATTTTTCGCTCCATATAGCCTATGGGTTAATATAACCATAGCATAACAGAGAGCCGAAAAATGTGATATGTGCTAGATTAGTGGTATCGTTTACACTGTGTTGTTTACCGTGAATCAAAAGGGCGTAACGCATTGTAAAACAAATGCGTAAAGATGAAAGCGTGCGTCTATTCCGAAAGTCTGCATGTGGCAGAATATAAAAAGGCGCCGTAGCGCCTTGCAGGATTATGCGGGAAGAATATTTTCTATCTGATAGCCATATTTATCCTCATCCGGCACGAAGGTCAGCCGGTGGGTAATGCATTGCGGGGCATCTTCGGCGTGGTGAGAAACAAACAGCAGCTGTGTTTCTCCTTCGCCAATCAAAATGTCGACAAAGCGGCGGATCAGCTGCCGGTTCAGCGGATCCAGGCCTTGCAGAGGCTCGTCCAGAATAAGCAGCGTCGGGTGTTTAACCAGCGCGCGGGCAATTAACGCCAGGCGCTGCTGGCCCCACGAGAGGCTGTGGAAAGGAGCGTCGGCGGTGGCGTTATCCATCCCCAGCATGTTCAGCCATTCTCGGGTCAGCTTTTGCTGGCGATCTGAAACAGCCTGATAAATCCCAATCGAGTCGAAATAGCCCGAAAGAATAACGTTGCGAACGGTGGTGCTAACCCGGTAGTCCAGGTGCAGGCTGCTGCTGACATAGCCGATGTGTTTCTTGATATCCCAAATCGTTTCACCGCTGCCGCGACGGCGGCCAAACAGCGTCAAATCGTTGCTATAACCCTGTGGGTGATCGCCGGTGATCAGGCTGAGCAATGTCGACTTTCCGGCGCCGTTAGGCCCTACAATCTGCCAGTGTTCGCCTGGGTTAACCGTCCAGCTAAGCTTGTGCAGGATGGGGCGATCGTTGTATTCCACCACGCCGTCTTTGAGCACGATTCGCGGTTGCTGCCCGGGCAGGGTATAGCGGGCCGAGGGATCGTCTGCCTCGGGAAGCGCCACGCCAGCCAGCTTTTCGCTATGGGCTAATTGCGCGATGAGCGCCTGTTCCAGCAGGGCCTGCTTTTCACCGCTTTCCGTCAGCGTGCAGTCTGCCAGCACGCCGGCAAATTGCACAAAATCCGGGATCTCATCAAACCGGTTGAGCACCAGCACCAGGGTATAACCCTGAGCGCTCAGCTGTGCCAGCAGGTCAGCCAATTGTTGGCGAGACTTCACGTCCAGCCCGTCAAACGGCTCATCAAGGATCAGCAGTTCCGGTTCCGACATCAACGCCTGGCAAAGCAGGGTTTTGCGCGTTTCACCCGTCGACAGATATTTGAAGCGGCGAGTGAGTAAATGTTCAATGCCAAACAGCGTAGCAAGTTCGCGGCTGCGGGCTTCGTCCACGACCTCATCCTGGATGATTTCTGAGGTGGTGCGGCCGGTGTCATCTTCGTCGACGCTCAGCATATCGGTGTTATTGCGCTGCCATTCGTCGCTGACCAGCTTTTGCAGTTGTTCAAAAGAGAGGTGGGCGATACGGGTGAAGTCGCAGCGGCGTTCGCCTTTCATTACCGGCAGGCTGCCGGCCAGGGCGCGAGCAAGGGCAGATTTTCCGCTGCCGTTCGCGCCAACAAACGCCCAGCTCTCGCCGGCGCGCAGAGTAAGATTGTTCAGGGTAAGGGTTTTTGTGTCGCTAAGGTGAAACGTACCTTGCGAAATTTGCAACGCAGACATGTTTTATCCCATTTTTTGCAGCGATAAGGCTACAGGAATACGACCTGTCCGCGTCGATGTCAATGAGAACGCTGCTTTTAGCAGAGTGTGGCGACGATCACCCGATCTGCATTGAAATATGCTGTGACCTCAGCACCTTCCGCCAGCGCCTGCTGCTCGACGTGGAGATTCGGCAGGGTCGCACAAAGCGTCTGGCCGTCGGCAAGCTGAACCAGGACTTCGGTTTGCTCTTTACCCTGCTCAATGCTGCTGATTTTGCCCGGCAGCTGGTTATCTGCATTTCCTGCCGCACTGGCATCCGCGGCGATGTCTATCCACGGCGCTTTAATCAGCACCAGAACTTCTTTGCCTTCGTCCAGCCCAAGTCGCTCCGCACTCTGGCGCGTAATGGCCGCTTTCAGGCGCGTTTCACCGTCCGCCAGCAGAATATCAACGTGCTGCTGAACCTGCTCGTCATCGCGTTTGAGCACGGTACCGAACAGCTGGTTGCGGGCGCTGGTTTGCAGTGAAAAGCGGGAAATGGCGGCAAGCAGGCTGTCCAGCGGCAGGGCATCATCCTGCAAAACGTCAAACGCTTTTTGCTGAATTTGCGCCAGCAGGTCGTAGAGCTGAATAAGACGCTCACCGTAGCGGGTGAGGACCGCGCCGCCGCCGCCTTTGCCGCCCGTAGCACGGTCGACCAGGCTTGATTCTGCCAGCTGGTTCATTTCGTTAATCGCATCCCAGGCGCTTTTGTAGCTGATTCCCGCCAGTTTCGCCCCCTGGCTAATAGAGCCTGTATGGTGAATTTGCTTGAGCAGCGCGATGCGTCGCGGGTCGGCGAACAGCCGCTGCTGGAGTTTCAGCGTTAACAAAATTTCAGCTTGCATGGTCTCTCCGTGCCAGAAAAACCCTTATTTTCCTCTATTGTGCCGATCCGGGCAAATGGCACAAAAGGAGAGTGCGTTTTTCTCAACTGCCGCTAGAATAATCATTCTCGCTTTTGCCGGAGGCAACTATGTTCGAGTTATTGAAAAGCCTGGTGTTTGCCGTGGTCATGGTGCCGGTTGTGATGGCAGTGATCCTGGGTCTCATCTATGGATTGGGTGAAGTGTTTAACGTCTTTTCAAAAGTCGGTCATCGCGACCAACAGCCGAAACAGCATCACTGATTCCCTGAAAGCCCGGCATTCGCCGGGTTTTCTCTTTCTGCCGCCTTAGCCCCGCACTCGCCGCCTTTCTGTTGATCTCCGTCAAGAACCTTAAAGCCCTTCTCCTTTCTGCCGATAAATTCTGTATCTTCCGCATTGCAATCGTTATATTTCAGCTTACATAACGAAACAAACGGAGTGAAAACATGAATCAACGTTGGGTTCGCCTCGCCCTGGGCGCGGCTTTATCGGTTTCTCTGGCAGGCCAGGCGCTGGCTGAAGGAAACAAAATTACCGTCTTCGCGGCGGCGTCGTTAACCAATGCGATGCAGGATATTGCGGCGCAATATCAGACAGAGAAGAAGGTTGAGATTGCCTCTTCTTTTGCTTCGTCTTCTACTCTGGCTCGCCAGATTGAAGCCGGGGCGCCTGCCGATCTGTTTATTTCTGCCGATCAGAAATGGATGGATTATGCTGTTGAGAAAGACACCATCAAAACGGATACCCGTGAAACGCTGCTGGGCAACAGCCTGGTGGTGGTAGCCCCGACTGCCAGCAAGCAGGGCGACATTGCCATTGATGCGAAAACTGACTGGGCATCGTTGCTAAAAGGCGGTCGTCTGGCGGTGGGCGATCCTGACCACGTGCCAGCGGGGATTTACGCCAAAGAAGCGCTGCAAAAACTGGGCGCGTGGGACACTTTATCCAGTAAACTTGCTCCGGCCGAAGACGTTCGCGGTGCGCTGGCTCTTGTTCAGCGTGACGAAGCCCCGCTGGGTATTGTTTACGGCTCTGATGCCGTGGCCGGAAAAGGCGTGAAAGTTGTGGGCACCTTCCCTGAAGATTCCCACAAAAAGGTGGAATACCCGATTGCGATCGTTAAAGGCCACGATAACCCGTCAGTGACCGCGTTCTATAGCTATCTGAAAGGACCGGAAGCGGCGAAAGTCTTCCAAAAATACGGATTTACGACGAAACAATGATATTGAGCGATCCCGAATGGCAGGCGGTACTGCTGAGCCTAAAAGTCTCATCCATTGCGGTACTGTTTAGCCTTCCCATCGGGATCTTCTTTGCCTGGGTACTGGTGCGTTGCCGTTTCCCGGGCAAAGCCTTGCTCGACAGCCTGATTCATCTTCCCTTAGTCCTGCCGCCGGTGGTGGTGGGCTATCTGTTATTAGTGGCCTTTGGCCGCCGCGGGTTTATCGGCGCCTGGCTGTATGACTGGTTTGGCATTACCTTTGCCTTTAGCTGGCGTGGCGCGGTGCTGGCGGCGGCGGTCATGTCGTTCCCGCTGATGGTTCGTGCGATTCGCCTGGCGCTCGAAGGCGTTGATATCCGCCTTGAACAGGCGGCAAGAACGCTGGGCGCAGGGCGCTGGCGTGTCTTCTGCACTATCACTTTACCGTTAACGCTGCCGGGTATTATTGCCGGTACCGTGCTGGCATTTGCCCGTTCACTCGGCGAGTTCGGCGCGACGATCACCTTCGTTTCCAATATTCCCGGTGAAACACGGACGCTGCCTTCGGCGATGTATACCCTGATTCAGACGCCCGGCGGGGAAAGCGCAGCCGCGCGTTTGTGCCTGATTGCCATTGCGCTGGCGATGGCTTCGCTGCTGGTGGCTGAATGGCTGGCGCGAGTAAGCCGTAAACGCATGGGAGCAAGCTGATGCTGGAGCTTAACTTTATTCAAACGCTTGGCACGCATCGGCTGGAAATTAATGAAACCCTACCGGGCCAGGGCATCACCGCCGTTTTCGGCGTGTCGGGCGCGGGAAAAACGTCATTAATCAATGCGATTAGCGGCCTGACCCGGCTGGAGCAGGGGCGGATAGTCCTCAACAATCGTGTGCTAACCGACGCGGACAAAAAGCTGTATCTGCCGCCGGAAAAACGCCGCGTTGGCTACGTATTCCAGGATGCGCGACTGTTTCCGCACTACCGTGTTCGCGGCAATCTAAAATATGGCATGGCAAAAAGCATGGCTGGCCAGTTCGACAAGCTGGTGGCACTGCTCGGCATCGAAGATTTGCTGGAACGTTTCCCGTGGAGCCTGTCCGGGGGCGAAAAGCAGCGAGTTGCCATTGGCCGCGCGCTGTTAACCGCGCCAGAGCTATTGCTGCTGGATGAGCCGCTGGCCTCGCTGGACATCCCACGCAAACGCGAGCTGCTGCCTTATCTCCAGCTTCTGGCGCGTGAGATTAATATTCCGATGCTGTACGTGAGCCATTCGCTGGAGGAGATTTTACATCTGGCGGACAAAGTACTGGTGCTGGATGCGGGAAACGTGAAGGCGTTCGGGAATCTTGAAGAGGTTTGGGGCAGCAGCGTGATGCATCCGTGGCTGCCTAAGGAACAGCAAAGCAGCGTGCTGAAAGTCACCGTGCTGGAACACCATCCCCACTACGCCATGACGGCGCTCGCCCTCGGCGATCAGCATCTTTGGGTGAATAAAATCGACAAGCCGGTGCAGGCCCCGCTGCGTATTCGCATTCAGGCTTCGGACGTCTCCCTGGTGCTTCAGCCGCCGGTGAACAGCAGTATTCGTAATGTGCTGCGGGCCAGGGTCGCCCAGTGCTTTGATGACGAAGGGCAGGTGGAGGTTCAGCTCGAGGTGGGTTCCCGCACGCTGTGGGCGCGCATCAGCCCCTGGGCCCGGGATGAACTGGCGGTGAAGCCCGGTCAGTGGCTGTATGCGCAGGTGAAAAGCGTGTCGATTACGGCCTGATCACAGCACGTACTTGTACAGCGTTTCGGCGATGCCGGTTTCGAGATTGGTGCCGATGGTCATATCGGCACGCGATTTTATCGCCTCGTCCGCATTCCCCATCGCGACGCCCATCCCGGCGCTTTCCAGCATGCTCAGATCGTTATAGTTATCGCCAAACGCAATCACCTGATCCATCGACATTCCCTGAGACTTCACCCACTGTGCCAGGCGTGCGCCTTTGCTGTTGCCCCGCTGAGCGACGTCAACCTGATCGTGCCAGGACCATTCGCAGGACAGATCCAGCTCGCGTTCTACTTCAGAGGTAAACTGCTTGAGTTTGGGAATGTCTGAGTCAGTCAGGGCGAATTTCCAGATGGACTTCACCTCCTGCGCGGCTTCTTTCAATGAAGGCACGCTGCGGAAAACCGGACGCTGATTTTCAGGTAATGATTGCGCCCAATTCTGGGTACGGGCAACGTGGGCTTTCACATGCTCCGAGCTTTCCAGATAAAGCATCGCATCGTCTACGTACATCAGGCCATGCACCCGGTGCGCGGTGAGCAAATCTACCATTTGAGCGGCCTGTTCCGGGCGAAGAGGATCGGACGCCAGAACCTTTTCTGCATGATAATCATACAAGTAAGTGCCATTACAGCAAATTGCAGGTGTATCCAGAGCCAGTGCCTGATAAAAAGGATGTATGGCGACATGATGGCGACCCGTTACGATAACCACTTTCGCGCCGGCTTCGCGGGCGTGCTGAAGGGCCGTAATAGATTCCGGAAGAATGGTTTTTTGCGGTGTCAGCAGGGTGCCATCGAGATCGAGAGCAATTACGCGATAACTCATTTAGGGTTCCAGTCATTATTCATAAGGTTCGTTCCGATGGTACACCGCTCACGCCGTAGCGCAAAATAGCCCGCGACCGTGAGCCAGCCTTATGATGCTTACTTACGACGTCAGGAGGAAAGTTAAGTCATGAAACAGACAGTCTATACCGCCAGCCCGGAAAGCCAGCAGATCCACGTCTGGACGCTGCACGCCAGTGGTGAAATGACCCTTGTACAGGTCGTCGATGCCCCTGGGCAGGTTCAGCCGATGGTCATCAGCCCGGACAAACGCTTTCTGTACGTTGGCGTGCGCCCTGAGTTTCGCGTCATCGCCTATCGTATTACGCCGGATGATGGTTCCCTGACGGAGGCTGGCGTGGCCCCGCTGCCGGGCAGCCCAACCCACATTTCTACCGACCGTAAAGGTCGCTTCCTGTTCAGCGCTTCATACAACGCCGCAAACGTGGCGGTGATAAGCCTGGAAAATGATGGCCTGCCGGGTGAAACCGTTGACGTGGTCGACGGGCTGGATGGCTGCCACTCGGCAAATATCTCCCCGGATAACCGCACGCTCTGGACGCCGGCCCTGAAGCAGGATCGTATTTGCCTGTTCACGCTGTCCGACGACGGCAAGCTGGTGGCACAAACGCCTGCTGACGTGACCACCGTAGAAGGTGCTGGTCCTCGCCATATGGCGTTTCACCCGAACCAGCAATATGCTTACTGCGTCAACGAACTGAATAGCACCGTTGACGTCTGGGAACTGCGCGACCCGCACGGCAAAATCGAATGCGTGCAGACGCTGGACTTTATGCCGCCGGGCTTCTCCGGCACCCGTTGGGCCGCGGATATCCATATCACGCCGGATGGTCGCCACCTGTATGCCTGTGACCGCACCGCCAGCATTATCACCGCGTTCAGCGTTTCCGAAGACGGCAGCGTGCTGAACATCGAAGGCTACCAGCCAACGGAAGAGCAGCCTCGCGGCTTTAACGTCGATCACAGCGGTAAATATCTGGTTGCCGTGGGGCAGAAATCCCATCATGCCGCCGTCTATAAAATTAACGGTGAGCAGGGGCTGCTGGAAGAGAAAGGCCGCTATGCGGTGGGACAGGGCCCAATGTGGGTAGCGATTCTCGCGCACTGATTTTCAGGCATAAAAAAACCTCGCTTCGGCGAGGTTTTTTATTTAGCGTTCGGGAATTACTTCTCTTCGACGACCGGGCTACCTAAACCGCGATTGTTGAACTCCCACATGCGGTTGAAGCCTGGATCATTCAGGTCGCGCTTGATGCTGCCTTTGTCGTCTTTGGTGCCAACGTTGCCCGCGAACGGACGCTTAGACTCCAGCGCATCGCCCCACGGTTTAGCCGTGTTGAAGCCTTCATTGATCACGCTGTCGCGGATAACAACCTGACCATTTGCAGTCTGGCCGTTTTCGCTGCCGGCTAAATCCCAGGAGCGACCCAGCTGAGCGTCACCGGCTGCGGTAAAGCGGCTGTTGATTGCCAGGAAGCCGTAGTAGATGTTCGGCAGAGTGGCTGGCGCGAACACGGAACCTTCTTTAGTGCGGCTGTTCACCAGGCGGAAATCGGTGTTATCGAACACGACAGCACCACGGCCTGCGACCACGTCCACATCCCCTTCGATGTAGCTGTTGGTTACCAGCGTGCGTGGCTGACGGTTGGTCAGCATGCGGTTCTGAACGTCGCTGTTGGTGACGAAGAAGGTATTCTGACGGCCCAGCAGGTGAACGTTGTTCAACTGTACTTTGTCGCCATCGCTGCGCAACGCCACGGCCTGGTGGTTACCGGCATCCACGCTGTCACCCAGGGTGTTCTGGATAGTCAGGTTCTGCAGCTGCAGACCATTATTTTGCGACCAAACGGCGGCGGAACACATCACGCCAACGGTCGCGCTACGGCGGCTCTGGCAGCTGTCAAACATGTACCATGCCGGTTTCCCAGGCATGTATTTACCCGCCGGGTTAACGGTGCGGCGCCACGTTACCGGGTCGGTTTCGGAGTCCAGCGTCAGGCCAATTTTAACATCGTCTGCATTACCTGAAGTCCCGTACAGCGTTACGCTCCCGGAGGCGGCCGGAATATACACGGTACCTTCATATTCACCCGGCATAATGGCGATATAAAGTCGGGAGCTGCTGTGCTTGATAATCGCTGCATCGACGGCGGCCTGAATTGACGTGTGGGTTACCCCGGCTGTGCCAGCAGGGCCAACCACGAAATCAGGTTGCTGAGGAGTACGAATCGAGGATGGCGTCCACGCGGCTTCATTTGGATTCATTGACGTGAAGTAGCGTGCAGCCACAAAATTCTGCGCTTCGTCAGCCGCCAGGATCGGGCGGGACTGGGTTCCCGGCGCCACCTGAGTAGACGGTTTGTCCTGGGGTGGGGTTGAGCTACATGCACTCAGCGCCACGGCGAAAGCCAGGGCTGCGGCGCGACGAGAAACCGATAATGTGTTCAAGGTTGCTCCTTGCTGTACGGTGGAATAGAGGGTTATTTCAAAACCTGCTTTTTATACTAAGTTGAGCGAAACGGGAAGCCGATTTGTGCAAATCGGCTTCAGAAAGAGGGAAGAGGGCATTATCCGATGATGAAAAGGGCGTGGTTAATCTTTTTCTACGGTGTACTGGCCGTCTTTCTTGCGAATAATATATTTGTGGTCACTGTCGCAGGAGACGGTGAGTGAGCCGCCAAATGCCGCAGGATAAACGCTGTTCACGGTATCGCATTGATAACCCGCCTGGCGAATCACCGACTGCGATTCCGATTTTAGCTGTGGCGACCCCGTGTCGGCAAAGGCATTGCCTGCCATCAGGCAGAAGCTGAGCACAACGATTCTCTTCATTTTCTGTCTCTCTGTGATGTGAAACTGGTGAAACGTTAATCGGCAGCGAGGCGGGAAGGGATTAATAACTTAACTGGATTTATTTGTGTAAATTAATTTCAGAAACAGGTTAGCGAGTAAGAAGAACCCGCCGGCAAGCGATACCGGCGTGGTTGAGGCAGGAGCTAACTAAAAAACGCAGGGTCTTCCACCGCTGTTGCAACGGCAGAAATCAATTTATCCAACTGCGCAGGGCTGATGACATAAGGTGGCATCAGGTAAATCAGGCGGCCAAACGGACGGATCCAGACGCCCTGTTCGACAAAGAAACGCTGTAACGCCGCCATATCGACAGGCCTGTGTGTTTCTACAACGCCTATTGCGCCCAAAACGCGGACGTCGGCAACGTGCTCACTTGCGGCGAGCGGCAGCAAGCCTTCCCGAAGCTGATGCTCAATGGCCGGAACCTGCTGCTGCCAGTCTCCCTCTGCCAGCAGCGCCAGGCTTTCGCCGGCAACGGCGCAGGCCAGAGGGTTCCCCATAAACGTTGGGCCATGCATAAAGCATCCGGCTTCACCGTCGCTGATGGTTTCCGCAACGTGACGGGTGGCAAGCGTAGCGGAGAGCGTCATGGTGCCGCCGGTCAATGCTTTGCCCAGACACATAATGTCCGGTGAAATACCCGCGTGGTCACAGGCAAACAGCTTCCCGGTGCGGCCAAAGCCCGTTGCGATTTCATCGGCAATCAGCAAGATTCCTTCCCTATCGCACATACGGCGGATGCGACGTAGCCATTCAGGATGGTAGAAACGCATTCCCCCGGCTCCCTGCACCACCGGCTCCAGAATAATCGCAGCAATCTCTTCCCGATGTGCGGCCATCAGGCGTGCAAACGGAACCATGTCCATCTCGTTCCACTCATCGCCAAACCTACATTGCGGAGCCGGAGCAAACAGATGTTCAGGCAAATAGCCCTGCCACAGGCTATGCATAGAGTTATCGGGATCGCAGACCGACATCGCGCCAAAAGTATCGCCGTGATAGCCGTTCCGGAAGGTCAGGAAGCGCTGGCGCGGCTGGCCTTTTGCATGCCAGTACTGCAGCGCCATTTTCATGGCGACCTCGACGGCCACTGAACCGGAATCGGCCAGAAACACGCATTCCAACGGCGCGGGCGTCATCGCCACCAGCTTGCGGCAAAGCTCAACGGCAGGCGGGTGGGTGATTCCGCCAAACATCACGTGCGACATGCTGTCTATCTGGGCCTTCATCGCCTGATTCAGCCGTGGGTGATTGTAGCCATGGATAGCCGCCCACCAGGACGACATGCCGTCGACGAGCAGGCGTCCGTCATCCAGCTGCAGTTCGCAGCCGGTCGCAGCCACAACGGGATAAACCGGCAGCGGCTGACTCATTGAAGTGTAAGGGTGCCAGATATGTCGCTGGTCGAACGCTAAATCAGCAGGAGTCATAGGGTGACTTGTAAACCATTTAAAAAACATTTAGGTTTACGAGTATAACGTCAATCGATTTTCTAAAACACCCCTTTTGGAGAGGCCCCATGGCTCACCACGCACGCTGGACAATGTCGCAGGTCACTGCTTTATTTCAAAAACCTTTGTTGGATCTGCTGTTTGAAGCCCAACAAACCCACCGTCAGCACTTCGATCCGCGGCAGGTACAGGTCAGTACCTTACTGTCGATCAAAACCGGTGCCTGCCCGGAAGACTGTAAATACTGCCCGCAGAGCGCACGCTACAAAACTGGCCTGGAAGCTGAACGCCTGATGGAAGTTGAGCAGGTGCTGGACTCCGCCCGCAAGGCTAAAAACGCAGGCTCGACCCGTTTTTGTATGGGCGCGGCCTGGAAGAACCCGCATGAGCGAGATATGCCCTACCTTGAGCAGATGGTACAAGGCGTTCGCGCCATGGGGCTGGAAACCTGCATGACGCTGGGTACGCTGACCAATGAACAGGCGCAGCGTCTGGCATCGGCAGGGCTGGACTACTACAACCACAACCTGGACACCTCCCCGGAATTCTACGGCAATATCATCACCACGCGAACCTATCAGGAACGTCTTGATACCCTCGATAAAGTGCGTGATGCAGGGATTAAAGTCTGCTCCGGCGGCATCGTCGGGCTGGGCGAAACAGTCACCGACCGCGCCGGCCTGCTGCTGCAGCTAGCCAATTTACCCACCCCGCCTGAAAGCGTACCAATCAACATGCTGGTGAAGGTGAAGGGGACGCCGCTGGCGGATAACGAAGACGTGGATGCCTTTGATTTTATTCGTACCATTGCCGTGGCGCGAATCATGATGCCAGCCTCTTACGTGCGCCTTTCAGCAGGCCGTGAACAAATGAGCGAGCAGACACAGGCGATGTGCTTTATGGCAGGGGCAAACTCCATCTTCTACGGCTGCAAACTGCTGACGACGCCAAACCCGGAAGAGGACAAGGATCTGCAGCTGTTCCGTAAGCTGGGGCTTAACCCGCAGCAAACCACCACCGAAATGGGTGATAACGAGCAGCAGGAACGTCTCGCCGGGCAGCTACTGAACGCCGATACCGACAGTTACTACAACGCGGCGGCGGTATGAGCTGGCAGCAGCGAATCTCTGAAGCCTTAAGCGAACGGCGGGCGAGCGCAAGCTTCCGCACCCGGCAGGCCAGTACGCTCGGCAACGGGCGTATTTTTACCGCTAACGACCGGGAATATCTCAACTTCTCCAGTAACGACTACCTGGGGCTAAGCCATCACCCGCAAATTGTGGATGCCTGGCAAAAAGGTGCCGCGCAGTTTGGCGTTGGCAGCGGAGGCTCCGGGCATGTTACGGGCTATAGCCGCGCGCATCAGGCTTTTGAAGAACAGCTTGCCGAGTGGCTGGGATTTGAGCGAGCGCTGCTGTTTATCTCCGGCTACAGCGCCAATCAGGCGGCTATCTCCGCGCTGGCGCAAAAAACGGACACGATTATCGCCGACAAGCTTTGCCATGCCTCGATGATGGAAGCGGCGATGCAAAGTCCGGCCCAGCTGCGCAGGTTCCATCATAACGACGTTCATGCACTTGCTACGCAGCTTGGAAAAACGAATGAGGGCGAGCGGCTGACCCTGACTGAGGGTATTTTCAGCATGGATGGGGACAGCGCGCCGCTGGCTGATATTGCGCAGGCGACACGACAGGCTGGTGGCTGGCTGATGGTCGATGACGCCCACGGCGTTGGCGTAGTGGGTCACGAAGGCCGCGGCAGCTGCCATCAGCAAAATATCAGACCAGACATCCTGGTCGTCACCTTTGGTAAAGCCTTTGGCGGCAGCGGCGCAGCGGTATTGTGTAACGAGGAAACTGCTCATTATCTGCTGCAGTTTGCTCGCCATCTGATCTACAGCACCGCCATGCCTCCGGCGCAGGCAGTCTCATTGCAAACTGCATTAAAAGTGGTTCAGCAGGGTGATGTGCTCAGAGAACGGCTTACTGAAAATATTCAGCGCTTTCGACGGGGGGCCACGCAGCTCTCCCTGAAGCTTGCAGATTCGAACAGCGCTATTCAGCCGCTGATTGTGGGCGAGAATCAGCGCACGCTGGATCTCGCTTCTCAACTGCGGGAGCGGGGCTTCTGGCTAACGGCTATTCGCCCTCCGACCGTACCGCCTGGCAGCGCGCGCCTGCGTATCACCCTCACGGCCGCCCATACGTCAGACGATATCGATGCCCTGCTGGAGGCGCTTTATGACGCAGCTGGTTGACAAGGCCTCAGTCGCGGCAGCATTTGGCCGGGCAGCAGGCAGCTACGAACGCTTTGCCGATTTGCAGCGGACCTGCGGAGATTACCTCCTGGAGGGGCTACATGGTCGTTGTGCATCCAGCGTGCTGGACGCCGGCTGTGGTACGGGCTGGTACAGCCGTATATGGCGGGAGAAGGGAAGCGATGTTCTGGCGCTGGATATTTCCAAAGCGATGCTTGAGCAATGCCAGAAAACCCGGTCGGCGCACCGATTCCTTGAGGGTGATATCGAGTCCATTCCGTTGGCGAATGAACAAGTCGATCTGGTCTGGAGTAATCTAGCCGTGCAGTGGTGCAGCGACCTTCGTCAGGGACTATCCGAGTTGTATCGCGTGGCAAAACCGGGCGGTTGCATTGCGTTTACCACGCTGGCGGCAGGCTCGCTGCCTGAACTGCAACAGGCCTGGCGCGGCGTGGATGAAAGGGCGCACGCTAATCAGTTTTTATCCGTTACCGAGATAGAACAGGCTTGCAGTCTCTGGCGAACCGCATTGACCTGCCGGACCGTTAGCCAGCAGTTTCCCGACGTGATGAGCGCGATGCGTTCGCTGAAAGGCGTCGGCGCGACTCACCTGCATGAAGGCCGAAAAAATACCCTGATGACGCGTGGGCAGTTGAATCGGCTCAGCGAAACATGGCCAAAGCAAGATGGGCAGTTTTCCCTCAGTTGGCAGATAATTTTTGGAGTGATTGAACGTGATTAAGAAGTGGTTTGTGACCGGGACCGATACTGAAGTAGGGAAGACCGTTGCCAGCTGTGCGCTGCTACAGGCGGCCAGCGCAGCCGGGTATCGTTCAGTGGGCTATAAGCCCGTAGCCTCTGGCAGTGAAATGACGCCAGAGGGCATCCGTAACAGCGATGCGCTGGCTCTGCAACGCAACGGTTCGGTCGCGCTGCCGTATGAGCAAATTAATCCGCTGGCTTTCATTGAACCTACTTCTCCGCACATCATTAGCGCTGAAGAGCAGCGTCCCATCACCTTTTCCGCAATGTCTGAAGGCCTGCAAAATCTTACCGGTAAAGCCGACTGGATTCAGGTGGAGGGGGCGGGAGGCTGGTTTACTCCACTTTCTGACACCACTACGTTTGCCGAGTGGGCCATCAGTGAACGGCTGCCGGTCATTCTGGTGGTAGGGGTTAAGCTGGGCTGTATTAACCATGCGATGCTCACGGCACAGGCCGTACTTGCCGCCGGGCTGCCGCTTGTTGGCTGGATCGCAAACGGCGTTCAGCCAGCAGGCAAAAGGCACGCAGAGTATCTGGCCACGCTCAAGCAGCGGCTCCCGGCACCTCTGCTGGGGGAGATCCCCTGGCTTGAGGATATCAGCGATGAAACCTCGCTTGGCCACTATCTCGATCTCTCCGTCATTGCGGTATAAGCCGCAAAACTAACGCAACAAAAGCCACGCTCGCAGCAGCGCCTCGGGCTGGCTCCCGCTTTAACACATTCCCCAAAGACGAAGATTTTTCTCTGCCGGCAAAGAGTATAGAGTATTTCATAATTGAGTTGTCATATGACAACCTTTATGAGATGATTTTTTAGCCGGAGGAGATATGGCAAGAAAACGGCACCCGCAAAAAGAAATAGAAGCGGCATTAAGCTACGCCGAATTTCAAGGATGGCGGGTCAAAGAGGGCGGTTCTCACTGCTGGGGAAAACTTTATTGTCCGTGGAACGATAAAGCCTGCCGCTGCGGAGAGTTTTGCATCAGCTGCGTGTGGAGCACGCCGCGAAATGCAGAGAACCATGCCAGGCAAATTCGCAGGCTTGTGGACGGATGTGCAAACATAGCATCCCGCAGCGTCCTGCACTAACAAGGAGAACGCATCATGGCGGAATACACGTTTACGCTTATTTTTAACCTGCCCAATAGCCAGAAGGAACCTGAGCAGTGGGTTGGCATGCTGGGAGCAGGGGGCTGTGATGATGCCCTTATTGGCATAGGCGTAACGGGGCGTATCGCCCTGAACTTCACCCGTCAAGCCAACGGTGCAGAAGATGCACTGCTGAGCGCGCTAAAGGACGTCTCTCGCATTATTCCAGGTGCTTCGCTGGTTGAAGCCGCACCTGATTTAGTTGGGCTGAGCGACGTAGCCGAACTGCTGGGCGTTTCCCGGCAGTATATTCGAAAAGTGATGGTTTCCCGCGAAGCGTTTCCCACGCCGATACACGACGGAAAAACCGCGTTGTGGAATCTAGAAACGGTTTTACGTTGGATGAATAGCACCGGCGTGAAGTCGATACCTGCGCCGCTGCTGGATGTTGCAAAAGTGACCCGCCAGTGCAATCTTCGCCGGGCATTAACCGCTCTGAATCCGGCATTTCAGGCACGGCTGGAAAACCTTTAAGAGGGAGAGCGTTCAAGGCTCCAGCCAGCCCGCGACGAGCTTATCATCAAGCTGAGAAACATTGCCTTGAGCGACATTTCTGCCTTTGTGCAACAGGCAAAATTTGTCTGCTACACGACGTATAAACGACAGACGCTGTTCAACCAGCAGAATGGTCAGGCCAAAGTCGCGGTTCAGGCGCCGAATAAGGTTGCCCATTTCCGTGATGAAGCGCTGGCCTCCGCCCAGAGTGGGCTCATCCAGTATGAGCAGCTTAGGCTGTAAGACCAGCGCTCTGGCAAGCGCTAACTGCTGCTGCAAATCCGTTTGGAGTTCACCGCTTCTCACCTGCCGCAGGCTGTAGAGTTCGGGAAAAAGATCGTAAATGAGCGCAGGGATGACCCGGGGCGTCCGGTGACCCGCCATCATCGCGATTTGCAGGTTCTCCTCGACGCTCAGTTGGGAAAAGATGCGTCTGTCCTGTGGAACGTAGCTGATACCAAGCGCGGCGCGGCTCTCAACGGGCTTATTGACCAGATCCTCCGGTGGCAATCCTGCCTGCTGCCACAGCATGCTGCCGCTTTGTACGGGCAAGTAGCCGGTAATGCAGTTTACCAGCGTGGTTTTCCCCTGTCCGGGCGCGCCAAGCACGCAGGTGCATTCGCCCGGCGTCAGTTCGAGGTCAAGATTCCACAATATGTGATTGTCACCGTAGAACTGATTAACAGCGCGTAAGCTCAGCATGGCTCATCTCCTTGGTTGGGGGAGGCTTCCCCATGGATATGCTGCAATTAGCTTGCCAGCTTGGTGATAAAGCCTGAAAACGACCCTCTCTCCAGGATAAAACTGAGTATTGTCTCCCGGGCGGGGGGAGGATGAGGTAGAGGCTCCCGCTTCGCTGCACCTGACAGGTGCTAAAAAGAACGAATTTGGTGCAATAAAACGCCTTTTAACCTCAGGATATATCTCGATTTCGAGATCTTGCTCAACGTGGCCGGGTATAGCGAAATCGAATGAATAGAAGCAAAAAAATTAGCGAAATTTTTTTTTCGACCCCGGCACAGAAAGATCAGGGGTTTTTCCAAGTGGCTAAGCAAAAGGGCTTGCTGCAGTTATCCACTATTCCTGTGGATAACCTTGTGCATTAGAGTTAGAAAACTTGATGAAAGCGAGAGCGGGCGCGGCCTGCGGGCAAATTGGCGCGAAACCGGTCTTTATGAAATATCTACTTAAATTCAATCGCTTAAATAAAATCAACTGCTGCAATAAAACTGTCAAACAATGGGCCTGTGGTTTCCTTACCTCCCTTGACAAATGTTAAAAGGCGAAAAAATTTGGGGATAACCGCTGGCGGCTGGAGATTTATCTGGCAAAGGGGGAAATTGTGGGCAAACAAAACGGCAAAATGTATTGGTTAGCAGGCGTAGTAAAAATGAGAACTGGTGTTTTATACAGTTTTCTACTGGCAAAAATCACGCTGCCGGGTAAAATTACTCTCCGGCCCGGTCGTTTCTTCATCAGGTAGCCCGTTCATGAGTAAAGCGTTCAAACTGAATTCAGCATTTAAGCCTTCTGGCGACCAGCCAGAAGCAATCCATCGCCTGAAAGACGGGCTTGAAAACGGACTGGCGCACCAGACGCTGCTGGGCGTAACGGGGTCGGGTAAAACCTTCACGGTGGCAAACGTTATTGCCGACCTTCAGCGTCCGACGATGGTGCTGGCACCGAATAAAACGCTGGCAGCGCAGCTTTATGGCGAGATGAAAGAGTTTTTCCCGGACAACGCGGTTGAGTTTTTCGTCTCCTACTACGACTACTACCAGCCAGAGGCCTATGTCCCAAGCTCGGACACTTTCATTGAAAAAGACGCCTCGGTAAACGAGCACATTGAACAGATGCGTCTGTCGGCGACGAAGGCACTGCTTGAACGCAGAGACGTTATCGTGGTGGCCTCCGTGTCGGCAATCTACGGCCTGGGCGACCCTGATTTGTACCTCAAGATGATGCTTCACCTGACGAAGGGCATGATCATCGACCAGCGTTCGATCCTGCGCCGCCTGACCGAGCTGCAATACACGCGTAACGATCAGGCTTTCCAGCGCGGCACGTTCCGCGTGAGAGGGGAGGTGGTGGATATCTTCCCGGCAGAGTCGGATGACCTTGCGCTGCGCGTGGAGTTGTTCGACGAAGAAGTTGAGAGGCTGTCGCTGTTTGATCCGCTGACCGGGCAGATCGATCAAACCATTCAGCGCTTCACCATCTATCCTAAGTCGCACTACGTTACGCCGCGTGAGCGCATTGTGCAGGCGATGGAAGACATCAAGGTTGAGCTGGCCGATCGCCGTAAATTTCTGCTCGCCAATAATAAACTGCTGGAAGAACAGCGTATTGCCCAGCGTACCCAGTTTGATCTCGAGATGATGAACGAACTGGGCTATTGCTCGGGTATCGAAAACTACTCTCGGTATCTTTCAGGACGTGGTCCCGGCGAGCCGCCGCCAACCCTTTTTGACTACCTTCCGGCCGATGGCCTGCTGGTGGTGGATGAATCCCACGTCACCATTCCGCAAATTGGCGGGATGTACCGAGGAGACCGTGCGCGTAAAGAGACGCTGGTGGAATATGGCTTCCGCCTTCCGTCCGCGCTGGATAACCGCCCGCTAAAATTCGAAGAGTTTGAAGCGCTGGCCCCGCAAACTATCTACGTTTCCGCCACGCCGGGTAACTACGAGCTTGAGAAATCCGGCGAGGACATCGTTGACCAGGTTGTACGTCCTACCGGGCTGCTCGATCCGCTGATTGAGGTGCGTCCCGTGGGCACTCAGGTGGATGATTTGCTCTCGGAAATTCGCAAGCGCGTGGCCGTTAACGAACGCGTGCTGGTGACAACGTTGACGAAACGTATGGCGGAAGACCTGACCGAATACCTCGAAGAGCACGGCGAGCGTGTCCGTTATCTGCACTCGGATATCGACACCGTAGAACGTATGGAGATCATCCGCGATTTGCGCCTGGGTGAGTTTGACGTGCTGGTAGGGATAAACCTTCTGCGAGAAGGTCTGGATATGCCGGAAGTGTCGCTGGTGGCGATTCTCGATGCGGACAAAGAAGGCTTCCTGCGCTCCGAGCGTTCGCTTATCCAGACCATCGGTCGCGCGGCGCGTAACATTAACGGCAAAGCGATTCTCTACGGCGACAAAATTACCCCGTCGATGGCGAAGGCGATTGGCGAAACCGAGCGCCGCCGCGAGAAGCAGCAGCGTTACAACGAAGAGAACGGTATTACGCCGCAGGGGCTTAATAAGCGAGTGGTAGACGTCCTGCAGCTTGGCGAAGGCATGGCGAAGACCAAAGGGCGGGCTAAAACCAAAGCGCGTAGCGTGATTGAAGATGATGAAATCGTGATGACGCCGAAAGCGCTGCAGCAGAAAATACACCAGCTTGAAGCGAAGATGCTGGAACACGCACAGAATCTTGAGTTTGAAGAAGCGGCGCAGATTCGCGACCAGCTTCACAAGCTGCGCGAACTGTTTATCGCCGCTTCGTAAGCGGTGAGGCTTAGCCGAGCTGCTGCACCGCTTCTTCTAAAGCGGCTCGCAGCAGCTGGCGGTCGTGCCGATATCGAATATCACTGGCTTCCAGCGGCAGCTGAATCACCAGCCTGTCGCTCACTTCGCTGACGTCGACCTGGGGGCCAACTACCACGGCATCCACAACACGTTTTCCAATATGTTGTTCCATCAGCTCCAGTTTTTGGCGCAGTGAAAGGCTGGCCGCGGCAGGGCTAAGCTCTTTGCCCAAATTTCCGATATACACCATCGGCGCTGGGGTGCGGCGCAACGCCTGATCCATCTCTTCAAGCAGCAGAATAGGCATCAGGCTGGTATAAAAACTCCCGGGGCCAATCAGGATCAAATCGGCTTCGGCAATGGCCTCAAGGGCCTCACGCGTGGCCGGTGCTTTAGGGTAAACCGCCAGATCCTGTGGTGGGTTAAGCAACTGGTCGATGCTGACTTCGCCATAAACGGTGTTGCCCTGGTCATCGGTCGCCATCAAATCGACCGGGTGTTCCGACATAGGGATCAGCTGTGCATCCACTTTTAGCAGGTTACGAATTAAATTGATGGCCTCCAGAGGGCGCACGCTAAGGTGATCCAACGCCTTTAACATCAGGTTTCCGAGGTTATGCCCTGAAAGTTCGCCGTTACCGCTAAAACGGTATTCAAACATGGTCGACGCCACGCTTGGTTCGGTAATCAGCTGGTTCAGGCAGTTGCGCATATCTCCCCAGGCAATGCCGCCTTCCGAGCGCCGAATACGTCCAGTAGAACCGCCGTTATCGGTGGTGGTGACTATGCCGGTCAGACGTGAACCCAACGAGGAAAGTGATGACATTACGCGGCCGAGACCGTGGCCACCGCCAAGCGCGACTACCCGATCGAGATCTGCAAGCGTGCGATTACGCATAGAAAAGATAATCCTTAAGAGGCATACAGGCGCTTAAGGTAGCGTAAAAGCGCTAGAAAGACGATTATTGCTCCGTGGATAATGATTCACGTCAAAGTAAAAATTATCTTTTTAAGTACTCTGTAGCGAAATTAAGCAATAACTCCGTTATGTATAGATTTATATAACGAAAACTGATATAGCGCGAAGCAAGATGTCGCGCTACTATCGCAGTAACACACACTCAAGCCCTGGTACCTAAGTCACAAGATAAGGTGCCCTGGCCGCAGCCCCCGAGGTTGCCAGGGTGCAGGAAGAAATGACTGCATCTCCCGTATTTGGAAAGGTGTACTCAGTGTCCCAGCTTACCGATGCTTTTGCGCGTAAGTTCTATTACTTGCGCTTATCAATAACCGACGTCTGCAATTTCCGCTGCAGCTATTGCCTGCCCGACGGCTACAAGCCCCACGGTGTGGCCAATAAAAGCTTTCTCAACGTCGATGAAATCCGCCGCGTCACCCGGGCTTTTGCGGCTTTGGGGACGGAAAAAGTACGCCTGACCGGCGGTGAACCCTCTCTGCGACGGGACTTTACCGACATCATCGCCGCGGTGCGTGAAAACGCCTCTATTCGCCAGCTTGCCGTGACGACCAACGGCTATCGCTTGGCTCGGGACGTTAACGCGTGGCGTGATGCCGGGCTGACCGCCCTTAACGTTAGCGTCGACAGCCTCGATGCCCGACAGTTTCATGCCATCACCGGCCAGGATAAATTCCGCCTGGTGATGGACGGGATTGATGCCGCTTTCAACGCCGGTTTTGAGCGTGTGAAGGTGAACACCGTGCTGATGCGTGACGTAAACCATAATCAGCTCGAAACCTTCCTTGCCTGGATCAAACCTCGCCCTATCCAGCTACGCTTTATTGAGCTGATGGAAACCGGCGATGGCGGCACGCTTTTCCGCAAACACCATATCTCCGGCAAAACCATCCGTGACCAGCTGCTTGAACGCGGCTGGGTTCACCAGCTTCGTCAGCGCAGCGATGGCCCCGCTCAGGTCTTCTGTCACCCCGACTATGAAGGGGAAATCGGGCTCATCATGCCGTACGAGAAAGATTTCTGTGCCAGCTGTAACCGGCTGCGCGTCTCCTCGGTCGGCAACCTGCACCTTTGCCTTTTTGGCGAACAGGGGATTGCGCTACGAGATCTGCTGGCGGATGACGCCCAACAGAGCGAGCTGGAAGGGCGTATCGCTTCCGCGCTGGCGCAGAAAAAGCAAACCCATTTCCTGCATGACGGTAACACCGGCATCACCCAAAATTTGTCGTATATCGGCGGCTAAAGTCTGCCCAAAAGGAGAATATCGATGAGTCAGGTAAGCGCAGAGTTTATCCCGGCACGAATTGCTATTTTGACGGTGTCCAGCCGCCGCGGCGAAGAAGACGACACCTCAGGTCACTATCTGCGGGAAGTCGCGACGGAAGCGGGGCATCTGGTGGTGGATAAAGCTATCGTCAAAGAAAACCGTTATGCCATCCGCGCTGTGGTTTCGCAGTGGATTGCCGATGAGCAAATTCAGGTTGTGCTGATTAACGGTGGAACCGGATTTACGGATGGAGATCAAACTCCAGAGGCGCTGCTGCCGCTGTTCGATCGCGAGGTTGAAGGTTTCGGGGAACTGTTCCGCATGCTCTCTTTTGAAGAGATTGGAACCTCTACGCTGCAGTCTCGCGCCGTGGCGGGTATGGCAAACAAAACGTTGATTTTCGCTATGCCGGGCTCAACCAAAGCCTGCCGCACCGCCTGGGAAAATATCATTCAGGTACAGCTGGATGCCCGCCAGCGTCCTTGCAATTTCCACCCACATCTTAAGAAGTAAGTTATGTCGCAACTCACCCACATTAACGCCGCCGGAGAAGCGCATATGGTGGACGTGTCCGCCAAAGCTGAAACGGCGCGCGAAGCTCGCGCAGAAGCATTTGTTACCATGAAGCCGGAAACGCTGGCAATGATCGTTGACGGCAGCCACCACAAAGGTGACGTGTTTGCCACGGCGCGCATCGCGGGTATTCAGGCCGCGAAACGTACCTGGGAACTGATCCCGCTGTGCCATCCGCTGCTGTTGAGCAAAGTAGAAGTGCAGCTGGAAGCCCAGACTGAACACCACCGCGTACGTATTGAGTCGCTGTGCCGTCTGAGCGGTAAAACCGGCGTTGAGATGGAAGCTCTGACGGCGGCGTCCGTCGCGGCGCTGACCATCTACGACATGTGCAAAGCGGTGCAAAAAGACATGGTTATCGGCCCGGTGCGTTTGCTGGAAAAAAGCGGTGGAAAATCCGGTGACTTCAGGGTGGAACACAATGCTTAATGTTTTGTTTTTTGCCCAGGTGCGCGAGCTGGTCGACTGCGACAGCCTGACGCTGGATGAAACCTACCGGGATGTAGAGCAGCTACGTGCAGCGTTAGCCACCAGAGGCGATCGCTGGGCGCTGGCGCTGGAATCCGGCAAGCTGCTGGCGGCGGTAAACCAAACGCTGGTGAGCTTCGACCATCCGCTTGCGAAAGGTGACGAAGTCGCTTTCTTCCCACCTGTGACAGGGGGTTAAGTGGACAGCACGCGTATTATTGTTGGCCGCGAGAATTTTAACGTCGGCGAAGAGTACCAGTGGCTTTCTCAGTGTGATGAGGACGGCGCGGTCGTAACCTTCACCGGCAAGGTCCGCAATCATAATCTGGGAGATAGCGTTAGCGCTCTGACGCTCGAACACTACCCGGGGATGACCGAAAAAGCGCTGGCCGAAATCGTTGAAGATGCCAGAAGCCGCTGGCCGCTCCAGCGCGTGACGGTGATTCATCGCATCGGCGAACTGTGGCCGGGGGACGAAATTGTTTTTGTCGGCGTGACGGGCGCGCACCGTAGTTCGGCGTTTGAAGCCGCCCAGTTCATTATGGATTACCTGAAAACCCGCGCGCCGTTCTGGAAGCGTGAGGCGACTGAGGAAGGCGACCGCTGGGTTGAGGCGAGAGACAGCGACAAACAGGCGGCTAAACGCTGGTAGGCTGCGCGGCCTGTGGGATGTGTTAATCTTAAAGCGGGTGAGCCAAACAGCTCGCGTCAAAAGCTAAATTCACAACACAGAGGAAGCATCATGGACCGATTCCCGCGTCCCAATGAGACTATCGTGCAGCGTGCCAACACTGGCCTCCAGACCTTTATGGCGCAGGTCTACGGCTGGATGACCTGCGGTCTGCTTTTGACCGCCTTTATTGCCTGGTATGCAGCCAATACTCCGGCGGTAATGCAGTTTGTCTTCTCCAGTAAAATTACCTTCTTTGGCCTGATTATCGTCCAGCTGGGGCTGGTTTTTGTGCTCTCAGGCATGGTGCATAAGCTTAGCGCTGGCGTCGCGACGTCGCTGTTTATGCTTTACTCGGCGCTGACCGGGTTGACCATGGCGAGTATTTTCCTGGTATACACCTACTCGTCTATCGCCAGCACGTTCGTGGTTGCCGGCGGGATGTTTGGCGCCATGAGCCTCTATGGCTACACCACTAAGCGTGATCTGAGCGGCTTCGGCAACATGCTGTTTATGGCGCTGATCGGCATCGTTCTCGCCTCTTTGGTTAACTTCTGGCTGAAAAGCGATGTGCTGATGTGGGCTATTACCTATATCGGCGTGGTGGTGTTTGTGGGCTTAACCGCTTACGACACGCAGAAACTGAAAAATATCGGCGAGCAGATTGATACCCGCGACGCGCAAATGCTGCGTAAGTACTCCATTCTTGGCGCCTTAACGCTGTATCTGGACTTTATTAACCTGTTCCTGATGCTGCTGCGTATCTTCGGTAACCGCCGCTAATATACCCATATCCTCTCCTTCGGGAGAGGGTTTTACCCCCGCAGTTTTGCTTTTCTTTCCAGCACTTTTGCCTGCCAGAACGGAAATATATTGCAATACCTGTCACAAAAAGGGGGCGTATTGAGGAAATTTCCGTACACTTGCGTACTCTGATTAACAGGAAGAAATACTCCAGGAGATAAAACATGAAGTGGCAACAACGTGTAAGAGTGAGAACCGGACTGGGTTGCTGGCAGATTATGCTGCATCTTGCGGTGGTCGCTGTCCTGCTCGTTGGCTGGAAAACGGCAACCCTGATCCCCGTGGGAGTAGGGCTGTGCCTGCTTTATGTCGCCACCGTGGTCATGATGTTTATCTTCCAGCGTTTTCATACCGGCCTGCTGCGCGACATCGGTGACTTCCTCGAAGAGCTGACCACCACCTGGTATTTCGGCAATGCGATGATTGCCCTGTGGCTACTGTCACGCGTGGTGCAGAGCCACCTTCTTCTGGGGCTGGCCGGCCTGGCGATGCTTGCGGGACCGGCTATTTACTCTCTGCTCGCGAAAGACAAATCAGGCAATCTTGCGCCTAAACATCCAGTACGCCGCTGATCCTGTCGTGGCCGCAATCACCAGCAGCGGCCATAAACTCTGCCAGACAATCCCAAAGTTCGCATCCTTCAGGTAAATCTGCTTCGTGATGTCAGTGAAATGGCGAATCGGGTTTATCCACGTTAAATCCTGCAGCCACACCGGCATATTTTCTACCGGCGAGACATAGCCGGAAAGCAGGATCGCCGGCATCATAAAGACAAACACGCCGATAAACGCCTGCTGCTGGGTGGAGCAGAGGGCGGAAATCAGCAGCCCGAATCCCACCAGCGACAGCCCGTAGATAATCATCGTGAAGTAAAACAGCAGCAGCGAGCCGGAGAAGGGGATGTGATAGCCCCAAATCCCTACCGCCAGCACGATACTGGCCTGAACCAGTGCCACAATCTGTGCCGGAACCGCCTTGCCGATAAAGATTTGCCAGGTCGCCAGAGGAGAAACCAGCAGCTGGTCGAGCGTGCCTTGCTCACGTTCACGGGCGACGGAAAGCGATGTCACGATCATCACCCCGATAGTGGTTATCATCGCTATCAGCGACGGCACCACGAACCATTTGTAATCCAGGTTTGGGTTATACCAGTTGCGGATCGTCAGCTCGCTATTGTTTGGCTTCGGCATGCCCGTCATCAGCTCTTGCTGGTAGTTATTAACGATTTGCTGGAGATAGTTGGCGGCAATCTGGGCGCTGTTTGAGTTGCGCCCGTCGAGCAGAATTTGCAGCTTCGCCGGCTGCTGGCTGGCGATGTCGCGCGAGAAATTAGCCGGGAAACGAATCAGCAGTAACGCTTTCTGGTTGTCGATGGTCGGCTGTATTTCCTGCGGGCTTTTTAGCAGCAGCACGTTGCTGAAGGCGCTGGCGCGAGCAAAGCGCTGGGTCAGCTCAATCGAATGGCTGCCGTTATCCTCGTTATAAATGGCGATGGTGGCGTTAGTCACCTCAAGGGTGGCGGCAAACGGAAACAAAAGCACCTGTAGCAGCACCGGCAAAATAAGGATGGCGCGGGTTTGCGGCTCGCGCAGCAGCGACTGCAACTCTTTGCGAATTAGCGTCCATAAACGATAAAACATGCTTTCTCCCTTAATCGAGCCGACGTTTAGTTTTCAGCGCCGTCAGGCCGATAAACATCACCGCCGAGGCAATTAAAAACAGCGTGTTGACGATAAGCACCGAGGTGATATTGCCGGCCAAAAACAGGCTTTGTAGGGTGCTGACGAAGTAGCGTGCCGGAATAACATAGGTTACTGCCCGGATAATGGCCGGCATGCTGTCTATCTGGAAAATAAAGCCTGACAGCATGATGGACGGCAAAAAGGCGGCGTTAAGCGCGACCTGCGCGGCATTGAACTGGTTGCGCGTAATGGTGGAAATCAGCAAGCCCATGCCCAGCGTGCTGAGTAAAAAGAGGCTGGTTATCAGGAACAGCAGAATCAGCGAGCCGCGCCAGGGCACGCCGAGGATAAACACCGTCACCAGCATACAAAGCAGCATCGCCAGCATGCCCAGCACGTAGTAAGGCACCAGCTTGCAGAGCAGCAGTTCGGTGCGCGTCACCTGGGTTGAAAGCAGCGCCTCCATGGTGCCGCGCTCCCATTCCCGGGCCACGACCAGTGAGGTCAGTATCGCGCCGATAACCGTCATAATGATGGTCACCGCACCGGGAATAATAAAGTGCTGGCTGATGGCGGCGGGGTTAAACCAGTAGCGAAGCTGCACGTCGATTAGCGGCTCAAAATGTTCGCCGCGATCTTCCGCCCGCTGCTGTTGCCAAAGCTGCCAGATCCCCTGCATATAGCCCTGAACAAAGTTAGCCGTGTTCGGTTCACTGCCGTCGGTAATGACCTGAATCGGGGCCGTGGCGCCGGGCCGCGCCATATTTTGTGCAAAGTCGGTGGGAATAGTGACCATGCCGCGAATTTTCCCGGCCTGCATCTGCTGAATAAGCTGTTCGCGGTTATCGCTGATGGTGGGCTGAATAAACGGCGAGGCGCTGATGGCATGGGTGAAATCCAGTGCGTCTTCACTCTGCTGCTCGATCAGAACGCCGACGTGAAGGCGGCTGGAGTCGAGGTTGATGCCGTAGCCGAAGATAAACAGCAGCAGCAAAGGGATAACCACGGCGATTAACCAACTGCTGGGGTCGCGCACAATTTGCCGCGTTTCTTTCACGCACAGGGCACGGACGCGGCGCCACGATACCCTTTGGCTATGTTCGCTCATCGCTATGTTCCTTATCCCATTCGTGAATCAGCCCGATAAACGCCTGCTCCATGGTCGGGTCTGGCGTTTCGTCATCCGCCACCTGCTGCTTCAGGTCGTCCGGCGTGCCGCTGGCAATCAGCTTGCCCCGGTACACCAGGCCTATACGGTCGCAGTATTCGGCCTCATCCATAAAGTGAGTGGTCACCATCACCGTGACGCCTTTCTCCACCATACTGTTGATATGCAGCCAGAATTCACGCCGGGTAATCGGGTCGACGCCGGAGGTCGGTTCGTCAAGAAACAGAATGTCCGGTTCGTGCATCAGCGAACAGGCGAGCGCCAGCCGCTGCTTAAAGCCCAGTGGAAGCGAGTCCGTAGTGCTATTGGCGATAGGCTGCAGCGCAAACGCCTCGCTCATGCGGTTAATTTTGTCCTGTTGGGCACGTCCGCGCAGGCCATAAACCCCGGAGAAGAAACGCAGGTTCTGCGCTACCGTCAGGTTGCCGTAAAGCGAGAATTTCTGAGCCATATAGCCAAGATGCTGGCGCGCCTTGCCTGAGCTGGTTTTCAGGTCCATATCCAGCACCAGCGCCTTACCCGAAGTGGGGACTAATAAACCGCACATCATCTTGAAGGTGGTGGACTTTCCCGCGCCGTTGGGGCCGAGCAGCCCGAAGATTTCGCCGCGCTTAACGGCAAAGTTAACGTGGTCGGTTGCCGCAAAGTCGCCAAATTTTTTGGTCAGCTCTTCGGCCTGAATTACCGTCTCGCCGGACTCGCCTTCAACGGTATGAAGAATATCGCCGAGCGGGGATTCGTTAGTAGTGGCCCCGCCCAGTAAATCAATAAAGGCGTCTTCAAAGCGCGGGTCGGTTTCTTTCAGGCTGGACTCAGAGACATTCAACGCGTTAGCCAGTTCGCTGATGTTGGAATCCTTAGCAAGGATAAGCCGTACAGAGCGTCCCTGAATCACACCGTCGCTGACCTGCGGTAGCTTCAGGGCCCGCTGAAGAAGCTGGCGGTTGTTTTCGTGCTCATGGCTGACCAGCAGCGAGCGCCCGGCCATCTTCTGCGTCAGCGCTTTCGGCGCGCCGTGATAAAGCAGCTCACCTTCGTTCATCAGCAAAATTTCCCGGCACTGCTCGGCTTCGTCCAGATATGACGTGCTCCAGAGGATCAGCATGCCTTCACCCGCCAGCTCGTGCACCATCTGCCACAGTTCGCGCCTTGAGATAGGGTCAACGCCCACGCCGGGCTCATCCAGCAGCAGTACCTTAGGCTGGCCGACCAGGGTGCAGGCCAGGCCAAGCTTTTGCTTCATTCCACCGGAGAGCTTGCCCGCCAGGCGCCCGGTAAATGGCCCCAGGGATGTAAACTCCAGCAGTCGGGCAAACGTGCTCTTACGCTGCTCCCCGGTCACGCCTCGCAGGTCGGCATAAAGCGTGAGGTTTTCCATCACCGTTAAATCTTCGTACAGGCCAAACTTTTGCGGCATATAGCCCAGTTCAGCACGCAGGGCGCGATCGTCTTTAATCGGGTCGAGGCCGATAACCGAGGCCGTTCCTTCGCCAGGTTGCAGCAAACCGGCAAGCATCCTCATCAGCGTGGTTTTCCCCGCGCCGTCGGGGCCAACCAGCCCGGTCACCGCTCCCGCGTGAATTTCGCAATCAAGGCTGGCGACCGCCGGTTTTTCCAGATCGGGGAAGCGTTTTACCAGCCCCTGCAGGCGAATTACCGCGTCATTGCTGCTCATGCTGTGTTCCGCCGTTGAATTTCACCGTGACCGGCATGCCCTGGCGCAGCGCGTCATCTGCATCGGTGACGATAATACGTAAGCGATAGACTAAATCCGTGCGCAGATCCGGTGTTTCAACCGTTTTTGGGGTGAACTCCGCAGTCGGTGACACAAAACCTACCTTGCCGTGGTAAGGCTTGTCCGGGCGGCCATCGGTGTAAATCAGCAGTTCGCTGCCGGGTTTGGCCTGCCCAAGATTGGTTTCGTCGATATAGGCGCGGATCCACACCGGGCGGGTAAGTGAAAGCGTGAGTACCGTACTGCCTGCGTTAAGCATGCTGCCGGGCTCAACGGCGCGGGTTAACAGCGTGCCGTCAGAAGGAGCGAGCAGGGTGGTGTCCTGCAGGTCGAGCTGAGACTGTGCCAGCTGCGCTTTAGCCTGCTGCAGGCTGGCCTGAGCCTGAGCAATTTCCTGCGGGCGGTTGCCGCTGCGGTATTGGCTGAGTTTGTCCTGGGCTGCTTTCAGCGTGGCTTTTGCCTGGTCGCTTGAGGAGCGGGCGTTGGCTAAGTCATTCGCCGAGATGGTTTTTGTCGCCCAAAGCCCCTGCTGGCGCTGGTAAAAGTTCTGCGCATAATCATAGGCGGCCTGGGCCTGATTAACCTGAGCGGCCGCCTGAGCAATTTCTTCATCGCGATAGCCGGCAATGATCAAATCGTATTTGGCCTGCGCCGCCGCCACGTTTGCCTCTGCCTGACGCAGGGCGTTTTCATAAGGCGCTTTGTCAATCAACCCCAATGGCTCACCGGCCTTGATGGCATCGCCCTCGTCAACCTCAAGCGCTGCAAGACGACCGCCAACGCGGAAGCTCAGGTTAACGGTGCGAATATCCACGTTGCCGTAAAGCGTTAGCTCGCTGTTCTGCTGGCTTTGATACCATTTCCAGCCACCAAAGGCCGCGGCCACGAGCACTAAAATGACAATGACGGCAATCACCGGCTTCTTACTGTTCATCACTAGCGTGTCCTCTGTTTACGGATAATCCCTGCAGGATGAAATCAACGTGGCTCAGCACCACGCGGCTTATTTGCTGCACCTTTGCCTGGTCAAACTGCGGCCAGCCGGTGCGTAACAGAATCGTTTCTCGCCCAAGCCGGAAGGCCAGCACCTGGCCGAGCAGCGTATGGGTATGCAAAATCGTGTCGGTATCAAAAGGATCCCGCCCGGTGTAGTGCGCAACCAGCGTGGTCAGCAGGGAGTGCATGGGGTCGATAACCTGCTGGTGAATAAGCTGATAGGCAGCGGTGGGGGAAAGCTGTTCGCGGGAGATAAATTTGCTCAGATTAAGCGTGTCGTCCGCGGTCAGCAGGGCGATCATTTGCCCGAGCGCGGTATGAATAAGATGGCGTATTTTCTGCTGGTCCGGCTCGGTCTGGTTTAGTAGCGACTCTGCGGCGGCAACGTGCGCGTGAAAATTACCGCTGATGAAGTCGGCAATCCACTGAGCGGAGGCCATATACAGCGCTTCTTTGGAGCCAAAGTAATAGGTAATGGCGGCTATATTTTGCCCGGCCTGAGCGGCGATATCGCGCGTAGTAGCATGCATGCCGTATTCGGCAAATTGCGCTATCGCGGCGGTAATTAGCGTATTTTTAGCCTGCTCTCCGCGGCTGGTGACGGGCGTCGGCGAAGGTGTCATACCGACCTCTTAAAAGTTAATCAATCGATTGATTAAGCGTAAGCAAAGTTATCGAGCCTGTCCAGCACAAGGCTTTATTCTGTTGACTGCGCCGAAAGTGAGAATTTATGCGGAAGATCACAAAAACTGCTACACTGCTCGCGAACGGCGCCGTGGTTTGCGCCTCCTCTCTTCGCCAGCTTAGCGCTGGCGCGTGATGTTCCCCCTGGAAACTACACCGCACATTGCGGTCAGGGCGGTTCTGGAGTTCCTATGTCTTTTGATTCTCTCGGCCTGAATGCCGATATTTTGCGTGCGGTGGAAGAGCAGGGCTATCGTGAGCCTACCCCAATCCAGCGTCAGGCAATTCCGGTAGTGTTAGCAGGCCGTGACCTGATGGCCAGTGCCCAAACCGGTACCGGCAAGACCGCAGGTTTTACCCTGCCGCTGTTACAGCGTCTGACCGACAGCGCGCCTCACCTGAAGGGCCGTCGCCCGGTGCGTGCGCTGATCCTCACCCCTACCCGCGAACTGGCGGCGCAGATTGGTGAGAACGTCCGCGACTACAGCAAATATTTGAATATCCGCTCGCTGGTTGTCTTCGGCGGCGTGAGCATTAACCCGCAGATGATGAAGCTGCGCGGTGGCGTGGATGTGCTGGTAGCGACCCCGGGTCGTCTGCTGGATCTTGAGCATCAGAACGCCGTGAAACTCGACCAAATCGAGATCCTCGTACTGGATGAAGCCGACCGCATGCTGGACATGGGCTTTATCCATGATATCCGTCGCGTGCTGGCTAAGCTGCCTGCGCGTCGCCAGAACCTGCTGTTCTCGGCAACCTTCTCCGACGACATTAAAGGCCTGGCTGAAAAGCTGCTGCATAACCCGGAAGAAGTGGAAGTGGCTCGCCGCAACACGGCTTCTGAGCAGGTCACTCAGCATGTTCACTTTGTGGATAAAAAGCGCAAGCGGGAACTGCTGTCGCAGATGATTGGCGAAGGCGACTGGCAGCAGGTGCTGGTGTTTACCCGCACCAAGCATGGCGCTAACCACCTTGCTGAGCAGCTGCAAAAAGACGGCATTACCGCGGCGGCAATCCACGGTAACAAGAGTCAGGGTGCCCGTACTCGCGCGCTGGCCGACTTCAAAAGCGGCGGCATTCGCGTCCTGGTTGCGACCGATATCGCGGCTCGCGGTCTGGATATCGAAGAGCTGCCGCACGTCGTTAACTACGAGCTGCCGAACGTCCCGGAAGACTACGTGCACCGTATTGGCCGTACCGGTCGTGCGGCGGCCACGGGCGAAGCGCTGTCTCTGGTTTGTGTCGATGAGCATAAGCTGTTGCGCGATATTGAGCGTCTACTGAAGCGTGAGATCCCACGTATGGCGCTGGAGGGATACGCGGTTGATCCGTCGATTCCAGCCGAGCCTATCGTGAACGGTCGCCAGCAGCGTGGCGGCGGCGGCGGTCGTGGTGGCCAGGGCGGTCGCGGTGGTCAAAGCCAGGGGCAGGGCCAACGTCGCAGCGGCAACGGCGGTAGCGCTAATGCCTCCGGCGATCGTAACAACGGCCCGCGTCGCAGCGGTAAACCGCAGGGCGAAGGTGCAGCGAAGCCGGCAGGTGAAAACGCCCGTCGTCGTCGTCCACCGCGTAAGCCAGCCTCGGCGCAGTAAGTTTTTTATACCCTCACCCTAACCCTCTCCCTAAAAGGGAGAGGGGATTAAAGACGTCCTGTGTTCCCCTTCGGGGCGAGGGGCTATGTTTTCCCCCTTCTCCTCTTTGGGGAGAGGGCCGGGGTGAGGGGACAACAACACAAATATTATCGGATGCGTCATGCGTGTTCTTCTTGCCCCGATGGAAGGCGTTCTCGACTCTTTAGTTCGCGAACTTCTTACCGAGGTTAACGACTACGATCTCTGTATCACCGAATTTCTTCGCGTGGTCGATCAGCTTTTACCGGCTAAATCCTTCCTCAAACTTTGCCCTGAACTTAACCATGCCAGCCGCACGCCGTCTGGAACGTTGGTCCGCGTTCAGCTGTTAGGGCAGTACCCACAGTGGCTGGCTGAGAACGCCGCTCGCGCGGTCGAGCTGGGTTCCTGGGGCGTTGACCTGAACTGTGGTTGCCCGTCTAAGCTGGTCAACGGCAGCGGCGGGGGCGCTACTCTGCTGAAAGATCCTGAACTTATTTATCGTGGGGCGAAAGCCATGCGTGAGGCCGTTCCCGCACATTTACCGGTCACGGTAAAAATTCGCCTCGGCTGGGACAGCGGCGCGCGGCAGTTTGAAATTGCCGATGCGGTGGAGCAGGCGGGGGCGACGGAGCTGGTGGTTCACGGGCGCACCAAAGAAGATGGCTATAAAGCCGAGCTTATCAACTGGGGTGCTATCGGCGAAATTCGCCAGCGGCTGTCGATTCCGGTCATCGCTAACGGTGAAATCTGGGACTGGCAAAGCGCGCAGGACTGCCTTGCGGCGACGGGGTGTGACTCTGTGATGATCGGCCGCGGGGCGTTAAATGTACCGAACCTGAGCCGCGTGATTAAATATAACGAAGCACGTATGCCGTGGGCCGACGTCGTTACGCTTTTGCAAAAATACAGCCGCCTCGAAAAACAGGGCGACACGGGTATGTACCACGTGGCGCGTATTAAGCAGTGGCTTGGCTATTTGCGTAAAGAATACGTAGAGGCAACGGAACTGTTTACGGTTATTCGTACGCTAAAAACGTCCGGAGATATCGCCCACGTGATTGGTGCGTTGAAATAAATTTTCCTATAGAACCCGTTAATTGATGCTTTAATTAATGGGCTTTTTTTTGTTGTATAACTTCCTTTCTTACATTCAATTCTGAATCGGCTTCACAAATTTCCATCTTTCTTCTTTTTAATGCTGGAGCTTATTTCAGTGAGATGACAGTATGACGGCGTAAAATAAATAAAGGATTGTTACTGTCTAACAGGCAAAACCTAAGTTTTTTCTCCGGTAGTCGGGGGCGAAACTTAGGTTTTTTTTTAACTTTTTTTTATTAAAACAAGGGACGTTTACCATGTGCTCACACACAAAAATAACAGGCGGCATGATGCTGCTGCTGAGTTTGGGAGGAATTCCAGATGCTTTAGCGGATTATTCCCACTATGACGGCGGGCTGCTCACGGACAGCCATCTCGACGCGACGTTAAAAAATGTCTGGATGCTTAACACGTCAGATGCGATGGCAGATCGGGGCATCGGGGACCAGATTGCCTGGGCTCAGGCGCTGCACCTAGACTGGCAAAGCGGCTGGCTGTGGGATCATGTTGGGGTCGATGCTTCGTGGTATGGGGTGGCTAAACTCTATGCTAACGACGCGTTCTACGGCAGGGATTTACTGCGGGATAAAAACGGTAAAGCACAGGGCTTCAATAAGCTCGGGCAACTGTACGCCAAAGCGCGCTGGGGCGATCCACAGCGCCACCTGTCGCTGTGGGCAGGCTGGCGGCAGCTCTATAAATTTGCCGCGCTAAATGTGACCCGCAGCCGCGCCGCGCCGAGTACCTGGGAAGGCGTTAGCTCTGAACTAGCCTGGGATGCCTTTGGCGCAAAGGCCGCCGTCGTTAACCGTTTTTCGGAACGAGATGAGCCGGAAAAGCGCCGTTTTAGAACCCTGAAATCCAACAAGCAAATAGACTATATCGCCACCGGAGAGCTGAGCTGGGTACCCGCTAAGGGCAGTAAAATCAGCTATATCGCCGCCGAGAGTGATAGCTATCTTCTGCGTCACGGGCTTGAGGCCAACGCTCTCGTGCCGCTGACGGATGACTTCAACCTGCTGGCAAGGAGCACCTACTATTACGCCCGTGGCCTTAGCGAATGGGAGGGTGCCCGTGGGTTTAGCCGCAGCGCACAACACCTGTTTGCACTTGTCGGCTATCAGTACGGGCGTTCTGAATCCGGGTTCGGCTGGTCGCATACCCAGGCCAGGCTGGATAATGGTTTAGGCCACTTCTATTGGCATTTTGGTAAAAATACGCGAGGTGCCTTTAATAGCAAGGCCGACGGTGAAGGTAATGACTATATCAATGACGGGGAGCAGATGCTGTATTTATACAGCCAGTATCAGATCCTGCCTGAGCTATTAGTCGGCGTGTACGGTAATTACGGCTTTGGAATGGAATATAAAGGCGTGAGTTTAAAAGAGTGGGAGTATGGCGGCTATTTTCTCTGGAATAGCCCGCAGATTAAAGGCTTGAATGTATTTGCCGGGTTCGGTCCGAGCTATAGCTGGAAATTAACCTCTGCCGGAGCGCCTTCTCTCGCCAGTGATAATAGTACTTTCCGTCGCGCGAAAGGCGTTGGGGGAAGTGTGCGCATTGAATATCGGTTTAATCTATTTTGATGACGTTATAAATAAGGAGTAAATATGAAAAAGAATATTATCGCCGGACTGGTGCTTACGTTAATGGCGGGCTCTGCCTTTGCCGCCGAGCGCCCCATGCGTATTCTGTTAGTCAATGACGATGGCTGCCAGTCGGTGGGGACAACCTCATTGCAGGAGAAACTGGCGGCGAAAGGGTATGACGTCTGGATGGTTGCCCCCGCCACTAATCAAAGCGGTATTGGCTCGGCCATTACCTTCAAGCCGAATAAAATTTTCGACGTCAAAAAGGTCGCTGATAAGCGCTACTGCTTCCCGGGTACGCCGGCAGACTCCCTTGATTTTGGCGTGCTGGGCGTGATGAAAGAGACGCCTCCTGACCTGGTTATCTCCGGCGTAAATGATGGGCCAAATACCGGCGTCGCGCAGCTTAATTCGGGCACGATTGGTGCTGCCGCTCGTGCTGTTCGTTACGGCTACCCGTCTATTGCCGCCAGCATTGGCTATATTCTCAGCGAGCAGGAGATGAAGGCTGGTTGGCCAAGTACCCATAAGTACTGGCCGGATTCCGTCGATTACGTCGCCGGGCTGGTGGATACGCTGGCAAAAACCTGGCAGCCGGGCAAGCCGGTTCTGCCCGCTGGGTCAGGTTTAAGCATCAACTATCCGCCGCTGGAAAAGAAGGCCGTTAAGGGCGTGAAATTTGTTGAGAACGAGCGTAACCCGGTGCCGCAGCACTATTACAAGCTGCTCCCGGACGGCAAAGCTCAGCAAATCATGAGTGAAAAAGTGCTGACGCCGGTGGACACTGACACCGATACCGGCTGGCTGAACCGCGGGTACATCACCTGGACCGTTTTTGACGGAGAGTGGAACGCCCCGCAGTTTGACGAACAGTACCGCAAGCTGTTTTCCGTGGAGGCTGAAGCCAAATAGCAACCCGGTGCCGCGATCGTTATCACGCTTTTCGCCCTGCGCGCTTGAGCGATATATTCTCCGTGATAGAGTGCGGAAGTTGGATTGTTACTGCGCTTAGCAGGCAAAACCTGATTATCTGGCTCTGCCAGAGGTCAGGTTTTTTTGTTTCTGGGGTAACCATGGAAATTGCCAAGATACTGAACAACAACGTAGTGGTTATCCTCGACGAGCACCAGCGCGAGCAGGTGGTAATGGGAAAGGGGCTGGGGTTTCAAAAGCAGCCGGGCGATAGCCTCGACCGCAGCAAGATAGAAAAGGTTTTTGCCCTGCAAAGCGATGAGCTGGTGGCGCGGTTAAGTGAACTGTTGAACCAGATCCCGCTGGAGGTGATGACCGCCTGCGACAGGATTATTCAACTGGCGCGTGAGCGGCTCGGCAAGCTGCAGGAAAGTCTCTACATTTCGCTCACCGACCACTGCCACTTTGCGATTGAGCGTCAGAAAAAGGGCATGGCCATTCGCAACGTGCTGCTCTGGGAGATCAAGCGCCTTTATCCCAGGGAGTTTTCCCTGGGCGTTGAGGCGCTTGGCATTATCGACCAGCGCCTTGGCGTGCGGCTGGCGGAAGACGAGGCAGGGTTTATTGCGCTGCACCTGGTGACCGCCCAGCTTGCAGGGGAGATGCCGGAGGTCATGGACGTTACTCGCGTGATGCAGGAAATCCTGCATATCGTGAAGTACCAGCTGCAAATTGAGTACCAGGAAGAGAGCCTGAGCTACCAGCGTTTCGTGACGCATTTGAAGTTTTTTGCCCAAAGAATGCTAAATCGTACCACCGTCGCGGATGACGACGAAACGCTGCACGTGGCGGTGAAAGAGAACTATCCGCTGGCGTGGCGCTGTGCGGAGAAACTTCAGCGCCACCTGGCCAAAAGCTATCAGCGTGAGCTGACCAACGAAGAAATAATGTTCCTCGCCATTCATATCGAGCGGGTACGTAAAGAGAGCCAAAAGGCTTAAACAACAAGACGGATTGTTACTGCTTCGGCAGGCAAAACCTGAGCATTAGCTTCCCTGCGGGGCGGCCGGCTCAGGTTTTTTTTTAACCTTACTCAGCACATTTCGCCTGCGGGCGTGACGTAAAAGGAAAGCGGTTATGGACTATCAAGGGCTGGCGCAGGACATTCTGAAGCATGTCGGCGGGAAGGCGAACATCGTTAGCCTGGTGCACTGTGCGACCAGGCTGCGCTTTAAGCTGAAAGACAACGCCCTCGCGGACGCCGGGCTAAAGAATAATCCCGGCGTTATCATGGTAGTGGAGAGCGGTGGGCAATTTCAGGTGGTGATTGGCAACCACGTGCACGATGTTTATTCGGCAGTGTGTCTGGCTGCGGGCATCAATGAAGACGCCTCGCCACAGGAAAGCAAAGGGGAAAAAAACAATCCTTTGAACCGGCTGATCGACATTGTTTCGGCTATTTTTACACCTTTCCTTGGCGTTATGGCCGCCTCCGGTATTCTCAAGGGGATGCTGTCGCTTAGCGTCGTTTGTGGCTGGCTGAATACCGAATCCGCTACCTATAAAATCTGGTTTGCGGCCAGTGATTCGCTGTTTTATTTCTTCCCGTTGGTTCTGGGCTACACGGCCGGGAAAAAATTTGGCGGCAGCCCGTTCCTGACCATGGCCATAGGCGGGGCTTTAACGCACCCTCTGATTACTCAGGCTTTTGAAGCCGCATCCCAGCCGGAACGTTTTCTTGGTATTCCGGTGACCTTTATCAACTACAGCTCGTCTGTCATCCCGATTATCTTTGCCGCCTGGGCCAGCTGCTGGCTCGAAAAGCGCTGCAATAAGGTATTCCCGGCGGCGATGAAGAATTTTTTCACCCCTCTGGTCTGCCTGGGCGTCGTGGTTCCGCTTACGTTTCTGGTGATTGGCCCGGCGGCAACCTGGCTTAGCCAGATGCTGGCACACGGCTATCAGGCTATTTACGCCTTTGCACCGTGGCTGGCGGGAACCGTGATGGGGGCTATCTGGCAGATCTGCGTGATCTTCGGCCTGCACTGGGGGCTGGTGCCCATCATGATCAACAACCTCAGCGTGCTGGGTCACGACACGCTGATGCCGCTCCTGCTTCCGGCGGTGATGGGGCAGGTGGGGGCCACGCTCGGGGTCTTCCTCTCCACGCGAGACGCCAAACTTAAAGTGCTGTCCGGCTCGGCGGTCACCGCCGGGCTCTTTGGCATAACAGAACCCGCTGTATATGGCGTGACGTTGCCCAATCGCCGCCCCTTCATTTTTGGCTGTATTGCGGGGGGCATCGGCGGGGCTATCGTCGGCTTTAGCCAGAGCAACCTCTACTCCTTCGGGCTGGCGAGCATTTTCAGCCTGGCGCAAATGCTGCCTCCTGGCGGCATGGACAGCACCGTCTGGGGCGCGATTATCGGTACCGTACTGTCGCTGGTGCTGGCCTGCGGGTTGACCTGGGCCTTTGGCCTGCCGCGCAGCGTGCAGTCCGCTTCATTACCAACGGCCATAGCCGGAGATGACAGCATTCTGGCCCCGATGAGCGGCACCGTGCTGGAGATGGACCAGGTCCCTGACGCCACTTTTGCCGGGGGATTGTTAGGCAAGGGCGCGGCCATTATTCCGCTGAACAATGAAGTCCGCGCGCCGTTTTACGGTGAGGTTGCCTCGCTGTTCCAGACTCGCCACGCCATTGGCCTGCTGAGCGACAGCGGTATCGAAGTTTTAATCCACGTTGGTATCGACACGGTGAAGCTGGATGGACAGCACTTCACCGCACACGTCCAGCCGGGGGACAAAATTAAACCCGGCGATCTGCTGATTGAATTCGACCGCGAGGCGATCCTTGCCGCCGGGTACGATCTCGCCACGCCGATAATCGTCAGCAATAGCGATGATTACCAGGGTGTGACGCGCGTGGCGCAGCAGTCCACCCTCAATTCAGGTATGCCGTTCCTGACGGTAGAACGTTAAGCAAAGGAGAATGATATGACAGCATTTCCGAAGACATTTCTGTGGGGCGGCGCTATTGCCGCCAATCAGGTCGAAGGCGCGTGGCAGGAGGACGGGAAGGGCATTTCTACCTCGGACGTCATGCAGCAGGGGGTTTTTGGCGCGCAGAAGGAGCGCGTGCCGGGGGATAGCGGGATCAAAGACATCGCCATCGATTTCTACCATCGTTACCCGCAGGATGTTGCGCTGTTTGCCGAAATGGGGTTCAGCTGCCTGCGAATTTCTATCGCCTGGACGCGTATCTTCCCGCAGGGCGACGAGCTTGAGCCGAACGAGGCCGGGCTGGCGTTTTACGACAAGCTGTTTGATGAGCTGGCGCAGCACGGCATTCAGCCGATGGTGACCTTGTCCCACTACGAAATGCCGTGGGGCCTGGTTAAGCAATACGGTGGCTGGGGCAATCGCAAAGTTATTGACTGCTTCGAACGCTATGCGCGCTGCGTTTTCAGCCGCTATCAGCACAAGGTAAAGCTGTGGCTGACGTTCAATGAGATCAACATGTCGCTGCACGCGCCGCTGACCGGCGTCGGGCTTGAAGGCGAGCCGGAGAAAGGCGCAGTTTACCAGGCTATTCATCACCAGCTGGTTGCCAGCAGCCTGGCGGTTAAGGCCTGCCATGAAATCATTCCTGACGCAAAAATTGGCAATATGCTGCTGGGTGGCCTGATGTACCCGCTCACCTGCAAGCCAGACGACGTGCTGGAAACGCTGCAGGAAAACCGTAGCTGGTTATTCTTCGGCGACGTTCAGTGCCGGGGCTGCTATCCGGGCTATATGCTGCGCTATTTCCGTGATAACGGCATTCAGCTTGAAATCAGCGAGAACGATCGTGAGATCCTGAAAAATACCGTCGACTTTATCTCGTTTAGCTACTACATGACCGGCTGCGTCACGGCGGATGAAGAGCTTAACGCAAAGGCGCGAGGCAACATTCTCAGCATGGTGCCGAACCCGCATCTGGCAAGCTCCGAGTGGGGCTGGCAGATTGATCCGGTAGGGCTACGCATTTTGCTCAACACGCTGTGGGATCGCTATCAGAAGCCGCTGTTTATCGTTGAAAACGGCCTGGGGGCGAAAGACAAACCCGAAGCCGACGGTACGATCAACGATGACTATCGCATCAGCTATCTGAACGACCATCTGGTGCAGGTGGGCGAGGCAATTGAGGACGGTGTAGAAATGCTGGGTTACACCAGCTGGGGGCCTATCGACCTGGTCAGCGCCTCGAAGGCCGAGCTATCGAAGCGCTACGGGTTTATCTATGTGGACCGTGATGACCAGGGAAATGGCTCGCTGGCGCGTTCAAGAAAGAAAAGCTTCCACTGGTACAAAGAGGTTATTGCCACCAACGGCGGCAGCCTCAAGCGCTAAGTCGTAACCACAGGAGGGAAAATACTTTTTCCCTCTTCATCTTGGCCTCTGTCAGGCCACGTTCACCAGCCGCTGAATAAACCCGCGCAGCCACATCAGCGCGGCGTCGCTGTTATGGCGCTGATGCCAGAGCAGAGCGACCTCAAACGGCGGTATTTCAACGGGAACCGGGCTGGCAGTCAGCCCCCAGGTTTTCTGCCAGCTCTCTGACAGCCCCGCAGGCACCGTTGCCAGCGCGGGCATTTGCATCAGCAGGCCCGGCAGCGCGGCAAAATGCGGCGTAGTGTAGCTGACGTGGCGCGTCTGCCCGAGCTTCGCCAGCAGAGTGTCTATCTGGCTGCTGTTGGCTTCGCGATAGCTGACCAGCACGTGCTGATGGGCTACGTACTCTTCCAGCGACAGCGAAGCGCTGGCCTCTACTTGCTGCGGTTGCCAGAGCGTCACAAAACCCATGCTGGTCAGCACCTCCCGCTCCAGCCAGCGGGCGCTTTGATTCGCCACGCTTATCGCCATATCCAGCTCGCCGCCTTCCAGCCTTTGAGCATCGGTAAACGGATCGCTTGCCACGACGTTAATGCGCATGCCCGGCGCATCCTGTTTCAGCGCGGGGATGAGTTTTGGCATCAGCCACATTTCAACCCAGTCGGTCATGCCGATGGTGACGGTGGCTTTGGCGCTGGCCGGGCAGAATTCCGCCTGCTGGAAAAGGGCACTTTGCAGCTGCTCCAGCAGGGGCATAAGTTCGGTGTGCAGTTCGCTTGCGCGGGCGGTGGGCTGCATGCGGTGGCCGCTGCGGATAAACAGCGGGTCGTCGAACATATCACGCAGCCTTGCCAGCGCGCCGCTCACTGCGGGCTGCCCGAGGTGCAGCTTGTCGGCCGCCAGCGACACGCTTTGCTCGCGGAACAGCACCGCAAAAGCGATCAGCAAATTAAGATCGATTTTGCGGAAATCATTTTCTTTGATAGTCATTATTTCTCCAATCAATTGGCGTGATGATACGCCCGACGGGATACTGACGGCAAGTAGGCTGGGGGCGTTGAGGCTATCTCTTATACACATTTTCCTTTCAAATTCTCCAGGAGATATCTTTCGCTCCGCAGTTATTCCATTCCCCTGTACATTTGTTTCCCCTGCACGCTCGGAGCACGGTGAACCCGCCGCGATGATCGCCGGGAACAAATATTCCCTCACCCCAGCCCTCTCCCAGAGGGAGAGGGGGAAAACAGACGATGGGGTACATTATTTATTCCCTCTCCCTTCCAGGGAGAGGGTTAGGGTGAGGGTAAAAATAAGAAGCGAGGCCAGGGTCCGGCCGTCGGGAACGCGCCTCAGCGGTCGATTTATTTCGCCGGGAGTCCGGGGTCTCGGGGGAATGACGGTGATTCTCCCGAGACGTTCACAGGTGTGGTGGCTGCATATAAAACAGGGCTGGAAGTGAACGGAAGTTGAGCCGATCCTTCATAGGCTGTATTTGTGACTAAGGGGCAACTCGCTGAGAGAAGGGATGCAGCAAAGGCGCCACAAACCGTGGCGCCCGCGCTTTTAAAAGATCATTTTGAATACGCCGGTCACCACCAGCAGCCCAATGAGGAAGATGATCAGAATGGCCCATAAAATAATTTTCATTAGCGCTCCTTACCTTTTTGTTTGGTCTTTATGAGTATAGGCAAGGATACGAAGACGGGGGGAGTTGCCTCCCCGTAAACGGAATAATGAAGAAAAAAGCGGTGTTGCTGCGGACTAGCGCTGAGGTTTACCGGCCGCGAGCAGGAAGATCATTGGCCGTTCGGCCTCTTCTGCCAGGGCGGGATTAAGGGCTATTTGCTCGGCTTCCGGGCCCCATTCGTCCAGTTTTTCAAGTACAAAGCCGCTCTCAATCAGGGCATTTATCCAGCTGGCCAGTTTGCGATGCTGTTTTTTAACGCCTTCGGCAAACCAGTTGCTGATGCGTACGCCTTCCTGCTGATAATGATTTACCGGCCAGCTGCGCTGCCCCGCCTGATCCTTAAGCCAGGCCTGCTCCAGCGGCGCGGTATAGATCGGGTGTTCGGCGGTAAAGACTAGCTTGCCGCCCGGCACCAGCGCCTGGTAAAGCGTGGCGAACAGCGGGCGAATATCCTCCAGATAGTGAAGCGCCAGCGAGCTGTAGGCTAAATCGAGGCTGTCCGCCGGAAGCTGTAGCGTGGCAAGATCTTCCTGCCGGTACTCAATGCCCGCCCCTTCGGTCATTTCACGGGCTTTCGCCAGCATGAGGGAGGAAACATCCAGCCCGACCGTTTTTGCTGCACCAGCATCACGCGCGTAGCGGCAGAACCAGCCGTAGCCGCAGCCCAAATCCAGCACCTGTTTGCCCGCCAGCGGCGGCAGCATAGCCTGAACTTTTGCCCACTCAGGCGCGCCATCCAGACCCTTCATTGAGCGGTCCAGCGTGGCATAACCGGCAAAAAATGCCGGATCGTCATAGATATTTTGCGTCATAAATCCTCTGCATTAATGAGGCCATCATTGGCCAGCAGGAATTTTAGACGCTACGCCGCCGGAAAGAAAACCGGCTCCGGCGGCAAAACAGTTAAAAACCGAAATGGCTCAGCTCAGGATGATCGTCCGGGCGGCGGCCCAGCGGCCAGAAGAAGGCGCGTTCGCTCTCTTTGATCGGCGTGTCGTTGATGCAGGCGTGGCGGTTAGTCATCAGGCCCTGCTCGTCAAATTCCCAGTTCTCGTTGCCAAAGCTGCGGAACCAGTTGCCGGAGTCGTCATGCCATTCATAGGCGAAGCGCACCGCGATACGGTTGCCGTCGTGCGCCCAGATCTCTTTGATCAGCCGGTAGTCCAGCTCACGCTGCCACTTGCGCGTTAAAAAGCCCACCACCGCCTCGCGGCCATCAACAAATTCTGCACGGTTGCGCCAGTGGGTATTCAGGGCGTAAACCTGCGAGACGCGCTCAGGGTCGCGGCTGTTCCAGGCATCTTCCGCCAGGCGAACTTTTTGTTTTGCCGTCTCAAGCGTAAACGGCGGAACCGGGGGTTTTACTGTCATGGTTTTGCTCCTGTGAATATGTAGACAGGTCTGTCTACATATCTAAACTAGCCTGGGTAGACAGATTTGTCTACATGCGTCATGATAGATTTTTAACAGGAGAGATCATGCCTACTGCGACCCCCGGCGCGCGCGACCGTATTTTGCAAACCGCGCACGATTTGTTTTACCGCGACGGCATTCGCGCCACCGGTATCGACCGAATCATCAAAGAAGCCAGCGTCACCAAAGTGACCTTCTACCGGCATTTTCCGGCAAAAGATGACCTGATCCGCGCCTTTCTGGATTATCGGCATCAACGCTGGATGGCGTGGTTTAGCCGCACGCTGGAAGCACAAACTGGCGAAGGGAAAGGGCTGGCTGAGGCGTTAGCGGCCACTTTGCAGAACTGGTTTGAGGACGAGGCGTTTCGCGGCTGCGCGTTTATCAACTCGGCGGTAGAAATGGCAGAGGCGCTGCCGGAAACTCTGCCGATAGCCCGCGCCCACAAGCAGGCGATGGTGCAATACCTGGCTGACTATTTGCCCGATAGCGCAGGCGGCAGGCAGCAGGCAGCAATGTTGGCGTTGGTGATTGACGGGGCGATAGTCAAAGCCCAGCGCGACGGCAGCGGCGAAGAAGCTCTAAGGCTGCTGCGGGGGTGGCTTGCGTTGCTGCCCGTGGCGGAAGATTAATCGTCTTTTTGCCGGTGCTTAAACCACAGCCGGACGCCCACAACCAGCACCACCGCCACAATAAGCCAAATCCAGTGGCGCAGATGAGTATCCAGGCTGTGCAGCCACGGGCCGACCACTTCGCCGCCGAGGTAGCCGAGCGTCGTAAATAGCGTGGCCCAGAGGATGGCGCCGCAGATATTCAGCGGGATAAACAGTTTTGGCGGCAGCTTGCTGGCGCCGATGATAATCGGCCCGACGATGCGAAAGCCGTACATAAAGCGGCTACCTATCACGAACAGATAAGGATGGCGGTTGATCAGCGCCTGCGCTTTGGAAATTTTCTTGTGATGTTTTTTAAAGCGAGCCAGCAGGGCGCTGCCAAAATGCCTGCCCACCAGAAACAGAACCTGATCGCCAATCATGCCGCCCAGCGCGACGGACGCCACCACCAGAGGGAACGTCAGGAGCCCCTGATGCGCGGCCACGCCGCCTAGCAGGGTAATGGTTTCACCTTCCGCCATGCTGCCGATAATCAGCGCGGCATAGCCATACTGTTCTATTAAGCCATTGATATCCATTAAGCAGGACTCTCCTCCATGTATACCCGTCATACTTCAAGTTGCAGGTGCGTTGGCTGCTCCCGCTCACCTCAGTCACATAGTTAGCTATGCTCCTGAGGATTCCCGGCCTTGCCGTCTTCCTGCAACTCGAATTATTTAGGGTATGAAATTTTCCCTCAAGCATACAACTCATCGCCGCCTGTCTGCACAGAATCAGAGATATTTTTTGGCTGGTTAAATAATAACCTGAAGGTGAATTATACTTGGTGTATCGCAAGCATTTGCGCCGCAGGTCCGGAGGTTGTATGAGCCATGTCTGGGGATTGTTTTCCCATCCTAATCGGGAAATGCAGGAAATCAGGCGCGAGAACGAGTCCGTCTCGCATCACTACACACACCATGTGCTGTTGATGGCGGCCATTCCCGTCATCTGCGCGTTTATCGGCACCACGCAAATCGGCTGGAATTTCGGGGACGGCACCTACGTTCAGCTCTCTATGTTTACCGGCTTGTATCTGGGTATTCTCTTCTACGCCCTGATGCTTGTCGGTGTCGCGGTAATGGGCCGGGTTATGTGGTGGATGGCGCGTAACTACCCGCAGCGTCCGTCGCTTGCCCGCTGTATGGTCTTTGCCGGCTATGTCGCTACGCCGCTGTTCTTAAGCGGGATAGTGGCGCTTTATCCGTTGGTCTGGCTGTGCGTAGCGGTAGGCGCCATCGCACTGGTTTACACCGGCTATCTGCTCTACGTCGGCGTGCCGGACTTCCTTGGCATCGACAAAGAAGAGGGGATGAGTTTTTCCAGTTCAACCCTGGCGATTGGCGTGCTGGTGCTGGAAGTGCTGCTGGCCGTCGCGGTTATCCTGTGGGGTTACGGCTATCGCCTGTTCTGACGGGGCGAATTATCGGAAAGTTTTGATATAACGTTACGATTCTTAACTGGCAGTAAAGCGGGGCGCCGGAGTATGATTCCGGCGCCCCGCATGTTTATATTATTCAGATGAATGCCTGCGGTGAGCCTATACTTTTCCGGAATCATTACAGAAGTGTCACCATGCCGACAAAAATCCGTTTATCGTTGTTCAGCCTTGCGCTGATGATGACTGTGCCTTTTGCCCCGCAGGCAGAAGCCAGCAAGGTCGCCACCCACGCGGCCAGCGCCGGCCAGGAGATAGCCTCCGGCAGCGCCATGATTGTCGATTTGCAAACCAATAAAATTCTTTATTCCAGCCATCCGGATCTGGTTCGCCCCATCGCCTCTATCACCAAGCTGATGACCGCGATGGTGGTGCTGGACGCCCATCTGCCGATGGATGAAATGCTGAAAGTGGACATCAGCCATACGCCGGAAATGAAGGGTATTTACTCCCGCGTTCGCCTGAACAGCGAAATCAGCCGCAGAAACATGATGCTGCTGGCGCTGATGTCCTCGGAAAACCGCGCGGCGGCGAGCCTGGCTCACCACTACCCTGGCGGCTACGAGGCGTTTATCCGCGCGATGAATGCTAAGGCGAAGTCGCTGGGAATGACCCATACCCGCTACGTCGAGCCAACCGGCCTGTCGATTGAGAACGTCTCCACCGCGAACGATCTGACCAAACTGCTGGTGGCGACGCAGAAATACCCTCTGCTGGGTCAGCTCAGCACCACGCATGAGGATATGGCAACCTTCCGCAACCCGGCCTATACCCTGCCGTTTCGCAACACCAACCATCTGGTGTACCGCGAAAACTGGAATATCCAGCTCACCAAAACCGGCTTCACCAACAACGCGGGCCACTGCCTGGTGATGCGCACCGTGATTAACGGTCGCCCGGTCGCGCTGGTGGTGCTGGATGCCTTCGGGAAATACACCCACTTCGCCGACGCTAACCGCCTGCGCAACTGGATGGAAACCGGCAAAGTGACTCCTGTTCCGGCGGCGGCATTAAGCTATAAGCGCTCTAAAGCGGCGCAAATAGCGAACAACACCGCGGCAGGATCGGAAGAAGAGTAATCAGTCCGGCAGCGTCCCGTCTCCACCGTTGAGGGGGCGCTGCATCATTAAAGTATCCCGCCAGTCGCCCAGCTTAAACCCCACGCTACGCAGCCGCCCGACGGTTTCAAACCCGTGCTGGCTATGTAATTTGCACGAGCCCGTATTGTTATCCCCGTCGCCAATCACCGCGATCATCTGCCGCCACGGCCCCTTTTCGCACAGGGTAATGAGCTCGCTCAGCAGGGCTTTGCCGATGCCGCGCCCGGTCATGCTGGCGTCGATATAGACCGAATCTTCTATCGTGTAGCGATAGCCGGGGCGAGGGCGGTAAACCGTGGCGTAGCAGTAGCCCACGATTTGCTCGTCAATCATCGCGACCAGCCACGGCAGGCCGTGAGCGCGAACCGCCGCCAGGCGCCCGGTCATCTGCTGTTCGTCAGGTGGGATCTCTTCAAACGATCCTTTGCCGTTCAGCACGTGCCAGGCATAAATCGTTTTAATGGCAGGAATATCGTCGGGCGTTGCTTCCCTGATGTGGACTGAAGGGAAAGGCAACGTTTCTACTGCGGACATCTTTCGCTCCTTAGGCAGAAAAAAGGGTGAAGATAGTCTTCACCCCGCCTCATTAATCTATGCCCAAAAAAGCGTGAAACATAGATTGCCCGTCATAGGAGAAACTTATCTCCGTCAGCCGTGCTCCTGAGCGCCGTCGTCTTCGGCCCAGCCTTTACGCCGGGTCGTTTTACCAATCCCCGGATTCATGCTGTTGGTCGGGTCGTTGGCCTTGTAGAACTGCTTCAGCGTGTCCGGTGCTTTGTAGAGATGGCCGACGTTATGCTCAGCCGGGTACTGCGCGCCGCGTTCATGCAGCAGCGCCAGCATCTGCTCTTTCAGCTCATGCACGTCCACGCCTTTTTTGACGATGTAATCCTGGTGGAAAACATGGCACATAAAGTGGCCGTAATAGAGGCGATGGATAAGCTTATCGCCGATTTCCGGCGGCAGCTCTTCGAACCAGTTATCGTCGTTTCGGCGCAGGGCGATATCCAGCGCCAGAATATCTTCCACCTCATCCGCATGCACGGCGTGATAGCGAATCGCGGCTCCGGCGGCGGCAAAGCGGTGCAGGAAGGCTTTGCTGCCTTCTTCTGCGGTGCAGACGAAGAAATCACCCTCGGCGGTTTTAAAGTACTCGCTCAGCCAGGCTTTGGCCTCGTCAATGCCATCTCCGGCCATTTTCAGCAACAGATGGTGAGGATATTTATCGCGCCAGGTTTTCATCCGCTCCGGGAGGTGAGCCGGGAAAACGCCGCCGAGCTTCTGCATAAAGCGGTCGGTAAAGTGCGGCTTAAACAGCGGCACCTTGTCCAGCATCGCGTCGGTGCGCCCCTTCATGGTGAAGAAGAACGGCATTTTGTCGGTGCCGAGCTTGTCGATCATCAGGAACGTATCTTTGCCGTATTTTTCAGCGATGTCGTAAATGTCGCGGTGCATGTACTCCCCGGCGACCGGCAGGTTTTCGAAGTTGGCCAGAATATGGCGACGAATTTCGGTCAGCACATCAGGCTGGTTTGTGCCGATGTAAAACACCTGCTGGCGCTTTTCCGCCGGGAAGGTGTCGAGGCGTACCGCAAAGACAGCCAGCTTGCCCGCGCAGCCGGAAGATTCAAACAGGCGATCCGGATCAGCGTTGTAGCGCGCAGGCGTGTTGGCCTCAACGTCGCGCACTCGGGTCACGTAATCGTGATCGTGCGCGTGACGGCCGTCGTGCTGCACGTCGCTGTCTTTCACGCGTTCGTCGTCCAGCGTGCTGAGAATTTGCTCCGGCGTGGTGCCCAGGTTAATGCCCAGATGGTTCACCAGCTGTAGCTTGCCGCTGTCATCAATGCGGGCGAAAAGCGACATCTCGGTATAGGCCGGGCCGCGCTGCACCAGCGAACCGCCGGAGTTATTACAAATACCGCCGACAACCGACGCGCCAATACAGGAGGAGCCGATCACCGAATGCGGTTCGCGGCCCAGCGGTTTAAGCGCTTTTTCCAGCGAGTAAAGCGTGGTGCCGGGGTAGGCCAGTACCTGCTCGCCTTTATCCAGCAGGTGCAGCTTGTCGAGACGCAGCGTACTGATGATCACGATATCGCGATCGTAGTCGCTGCCGCTTGGCGTCGAGCCTTCGGTCAGGCCGGTATTGGCGGCCTGCATAATAATGATTTTATCGGCGGCGACGCAGGCGCTTAACACCCGCCACAGCTCCAGCAGGGAGCCGGGGAACACTACCGCCAGCGCTTCCCCCTGGCCGGAACGAAAGCCCTTACGGTAGCGGGCCGTTTTGGCCGGATCGGTTAAAACATGGTGCGAGCCAACGTGGCGAGAGAGTTCGTTTATCAGCGTTTTATTATCGGAATTCATCAAAACAGACATGGGTCCACTCCTTGTGGTGGCATCAAAAAGCCTGTCATTAAGCATAGCGCCGAAAAACGTGAGCGTAACGAGGAAATCTCCGCGAAATCAGCAGCCAGGCTTTGCTACGCTCTTCTTACCGTGGTGGCGATGTGGCAAACTGCACGCCTTAACAAACGCTTGTGAGAGTGAATCCGATGAAATGGCTCTGTTCTGTAGGGGTTGCCGTAAGCCTGGCGCTGCAGCCTGCGCTGGCCGACGAAATGTTTGGCCCGCACCCTTTAACGCCGGAAGCGCGTGATGCCTTCGTCACCGACCTGCTGAAAAAAATGACCACCGACGAAAAAATCGGTCAGCTACGTTTAATCAGCGTCGGCCCGGATAACCCGAAAGAAGCTATCCGCGAGATGATCAAAGACAGCCAGGTGGGGGCTATTTTCAACACCGTTACCCGCCAGGACATCCGCGCCATGCAGGACCAGGTGATGCAGCTCAGCCGCCTGAAAATTCCTCTCTTCTTCGCCTACGATGTGGTGCACGGTCAGCGCACCGTGTTCCCAATCAGCCTCGGCCTGGCGTCCTCGTTTAACCTCGATGCGGTGAAAACCGTGGGGCGTATTTCTGCCTATGAAGCGGCGGATGACGGCCTGAACATGACCTGGGCACCGATGGTCGACGTCTCGCGCGATCCGCGCTGGGGCCGCGTCTCCGAAGGGTTTGGCGAAGACACTTACCTGACCTCGATTATGGGGCGCACCATGGTTGAAGCGATGCAGGGCAAAAGCCCGGCGGACCGCTACTCGGTGATGACCAGCGTGAAGCACTTCGCGGCCTATGGCGCGGTGGAGGGCGGAAAAGAGTACAACACCGTCGACATGAGCCCGCAGCGCCTGTTTAACGACTACATGCCGCCATATAAAGCCGCGCTGGACGCGGGCAGCGGCGGCGTGATGGTGGCATTGAACTCTTTGAACGGTACGCCGGCCTCAGCAGACAGCTGGTTGCTGAAAGATTTGCTGCGCGACGAATGGAAGTTCAAAGGTATTACCATCTCCGATCACGGCGCGATTAAAGAGCTTATCAAACACGGCGTGGCCAGCGATCCGAAAGACGCGGTGCGCATTGCGCTCAACTCCGGCATCAACATGAGCATGAGCGACGAGTACTACAGCAAATATCTGCCAGAGCTGGTGAAAAGCGGCGCGGTGCCGATGAAAGAGCTGGATGACGCCACCCGCCACGTGCTGAACGTGAAATACGACATGGGGCTGTTTAACGATCCGTACAGTCACCTTGGGCCAAAAGATTCTGACCCGGCAGACACCAACGCCGAAAGCCGCCTGCACCGCAAAGAAGCGCGAGAAGTGGCGCGCGAAAGCATGGTACTGCTGAAAAACCGCCTGCAAACTCTGCCGCTGAAAAAGACCTCCACCATTGCGGTGATTGGCCCGCTGGCGGACAGCAAACGTGATGCCATGGGCAGCTGGTCTGCCGCAGGCGTGGCCGCGCAGTCCGTCACCCCGCTGGAAGGCATCAAAAATGCCGTAGGTCAGCAGGGCAAAGTGGTGTTTGCCAAAGGCGCGAACGTCACCGATGAAAAAGACATTGTCGAGTTCCTGAACCAGTATGAGCCTGCGGTCACCGTTGACCCGCGCACGCCGAAAGCGATGATCGACGACGCGGTGAATACGGCGAAAAACGCCGATGTAGTGGTCGCCGTGGTCGGTGAAGCCCAGGGCATGGCGCATGAGGCGTCCAGCCGCACCAACCTGACGCTGCCGCAGAGCCAGCGTGACCTGATTACCGCGCTGAAGGCCACCGGCAAACCGCTGGTGCTGGTGCTGATGAACGGCCGTCCTCTGGCGCTGGTGAAAGAAGATCAGCAGGCGGATGCCCTGCTGGAAGCCTGGTACGGCGGCACCGAAGGCGGGAACGCAATAGCCGACGTTCTGTTCGGCGACTATAACCCGTCCGGCAAGCTGCCAATGTCCTTCCCGCGCTCGGTCGGGCAAATTCCGACGTACTACAGCCACCTGAATACCGGCCGTCCGTACAACCCGGAAAAACCAAACAAATACACCTCACGCTACTTTGATGAAGCGAACGGGCCGCTGTATCCGTTTGGCTACGGGCTGAGCTACACCACCTTTAAAGTGGGCGACGTGAAGCTTTCCGCGCCGACCATGCAGCGCGACGGCAAAGTCGAAGCCTCGGTCACCGTCACCAATACCGGCGGGCGTGAAGGGGAAACCGTGGTGCAGATGTACCTGCAGGACGTGACCGCTTCCATGAGCCGCCCGGTGAAAGAGCTGAAAGGCTTTAAGAAAGTGGCGCTGAAAGCGGGTGAAAGCCAGACCGTCAGCTTCCCAATCGACATCAACGCCCTGAAGTTCTGGAACGCGAAGATGAAGTACGACGCGGAGCCGGGCAAATTCAACGTGTTTATCGGCCTCGATTCCGCCCGCGTGCAGCAGGGCGAATTTGAGCTGAAATAAGCGGGTTATATTTAAAATTAGCCACCTCACTCGGGGTGGCTTTTTTACCTCGGTCTAATTCAGTTCGTTCAGCACGGGTGCAACAGAATAAAACGATCCACAAACGACAATCACATCGTCCGCACTGGCATCACGTATGGCTGCATCCCAGCCGGATAAAATATCCGGGAAATTTTTTGCCGCAGGTAAATACTGCGCAATATCTTCCGCCCGAGAGCTCCTTGGGCCCGCCTGAATGCCACAGCAATACCATTCCTCGGACAGATCCTTTAAATAATCGACGGTGCCTTTGATGTCTTTATTAATAAGCATGCCGATAACAAAACGATACTTTCCTTTTTTGGGATAGTTACGCAATCTTTGCGCTAAATACGCCGCAGCGTGTGGATTATGCGCCACGTCTAAAATCACGGTGGGTTTGTGGTCAATTACCTGAAAGCGACCGGGTAAGTTGGCTTTATGAATAACATCATGCAGCGCAGCCAGCTCAAATTTAAGCCCGCTGATACGCAGCGCGGCTATTGCGGTAGCCACGTTATCGCGTGGCATTTTCGGCTGCCTTAACGGGGTGATTTCGCCGAGCTTGTCGCTAAACGTCCATCCATCGCCGCCCTCTGTGATATGCCAGTCCACGCCATTTTGATGGGGGATAGCGCCAATCTGCTGCGCATAGCGGAGCAAGGACTCCGGGGCCTGTTGTTGCCCAATCACCGCCGGATGTCCGCTGCGGAAGATACCTGCTTTGATCTCGCCGATGGCCTCGGTGCCTTTGCCCAGCCAGTCTTCGTGGTCCAGCGCTACGTTGGTGATGACGGAGACATCCGGGGTAAGAATGTTGGTCGCATCGTCCCGGCCCCCCATGCCAACCTCAATAATCGCCACGTCTGCCTGAGCCCATTTAATCAGGCAGAATGCGCCCAGCGTATTGAATTCGAACGGGGTTAGCGTAGTGGCCTGGCGTGCTTTTTCAATTTCAACAAAAGCAGCAATGTGGGCCGCATCCGACAGCTCCTGACCTTGAATGCGCACCGTCTCTTTATAATGAATCATGTGGGGTGAACTGAATACGCCCACTTTGTACCCTGACTGCATCAGGACTTTCTCGAGGGTGTGGCAGGTGGTGCCTTTGCCGTTGGTTCCGCCGACTAAAAAGACAAAAGGCGCGGGCTTTAACACATCGAGTTTTGCTGCTACGTCTTTGATTCTGTCTAATCCCATATCAATCACCTGCGAATGAAGGCTGTCGATATAAGCCAGCCAGCGGGGTAAGTCAGAGGTGAGATCGGGTATGGCTGGGCTTTTGCTCATCATGTATTCCCTGGTTAAACATCATTGCTATCTGGATAAGGCATTTTCCGGGTAATAAATGTAATTAAGTGTATTGTTTTTGGTTTAATTATTTTTGTGTGGTTATTGGAAAATTAGACGTCTAAAGCCGCGGGTTTTTCTCATTTTTACTGTTGTTCGCTTAAATAAAAAATCAGGAAAATAAAAATGAATAAAAGGCTGTCGTGAAACGTTAGCGGGTTATGTTCGCCAACGGAAAAACACCATGCTGCGCATTTTTCTGAAAATAACCCTCGGCCTGTTGGTCAGCCCCTTAGCGTATGCGATGCCGGAAAATTACAGCGTCATCACGCCTCAAACCGCCATTGCGCTCTCATGGCATGCCTTCGGTAGCACATCGCAGGCGCATCTCGACGGGGTTACCGGCTCACTTTTACTGGATGAGGGAAATGACGTGCATGACAGCATCAGCGTGCGCATCCCGGCCGCTACGCTCCAGGCATCCAATAGCTTACTCACTTATCAATTACAGGGCGGGTTATTCTTCGATACGGCACATTACCCCTCGCTCTCCTTTACAAGCAGCAGAGTGGTGGCCGAAGGGCTGGGGCATTACCGGATTTTTGGCCTGCTGCAGGTAAAAAATGTCCGGCGCGCGGTGGTTCTTGAGGCCAACATGGACGGCGATCCCGCCGCTGCGGCAGATAAAAGCGCCATCTCGTTACGCGCGACAACGGTGATTTCACGCGCGGCCTTTAACATGGATAAATTTGAGGCCGTGGTGGATGACAGGATTTCGATTGAGATTAAAATCCGGGCAAGGAGTAGCCAGGCAGGCTAACGTAACTTGATGTTACATTGGGTTTTATTGCTTTGTGCTTTGAGGTGGCTCGTGTCCCTATTTTAAACCTGTCAATTTTCCGTTCACCCGTACATTTGTTTCCCCTGCACGCTCGGAACACGGTGAACGTGTCAGGTGGCATTACGCCATGCCCCCTAACAACCCCCGGCGCCCGGCAAGCTCATCGCCGCTAAAGCGGTAAACCCACCGGCCATCACCCAAACATTCGGGGTCATAACCGGGGGCGATGAGAGCCGGGGACAAATCTTCCCCTCACCCCAGCCCTCTCCCCAAAGGGGCGAGGGAGAAAACAAAAGCTATGGGAAACATTGTTTATCCCCTCTCCCTTCCAGGGAGAGGGTTAGGGTGAGGGTAAAAATAAGAAGCGAGGCACGGTTCCGGCTTAAATCGCCTCCGTTTTCTCTCCGACTGGCCAGGGTCCGGACGTCGGGAACGGCCGGAGGCTGAGAGCGTCGGGAACGCATCTCAGCCGACCCAGGACTGGGAGATAAAACGGAGGTCTGCCGCTTTAGCGGTCGATTTATTTGGCCGGGAGTCCGGGGTCTCGGGGAAGTGACGGTGACTTCCCCGAGACGTTCACCGGTGCGGGGGTTGCATATAAAACAGGACTGGAAGTGAACGGAATACTTGCGCCCTTAAATAATCGTGGGTATTTGTGGCTCTGATCCTACCCGGAAACTATTAATACAAATTCTGTGGTGTGAAAATACCGTGATGAGAAGCGCGGAACGGGATCACCGTCTGGGAAGCCTGAACAGACTCTGCGCTTAACGCATCAAGAAACGCTCTGGCCCACCACTGGCTGTCATACCTCTCCACTTTTGCCAGCAGCTGCTGATGCCGACGTTTACGTTCGTGCAGCGGCATCGTCAGGGCGGAATAAAGCGCATGGCTGGCTTCGCTGGCGTCGTAGGGATTGATCAACACCGCGTCCGTTAACTGCTCCGCTGTCCCCGTCAGGGCGGACAGCATCAGCACGCCGGGATCTTCGGCATTCTGCGCGAGAACAAACGTCTTGGCCTGCAGGCTCATCCCCTCCGAAAGTGGGGTGAACATCGCCACGTGCGCGTTGCGGTAGAAGGCGTAAATCAGGTCAGCGTGGCAAAGCTGGTTGCGAATGTAGTTGATGGGATACCAGGACGCATCGCCAAACCGGTCGTTAATTTCTCCGCATTGGCGTTCCAGCCGGGTGCAGAGATCCCGCGCCGACCAGGAGTAGCCTCTGGAAGCGTCTGAGATCTGCAGCAGGCTAACGTCGCGCAGGAACTCAGGGTGGCTGCTTAGAAACGTTTCCATAGTAGCCAGATGGCAATGCACGCCGCTGATGTCGCTGACGGTGTCGTTGCTGATGATTATCTGACGCGGATAGTTGCGCACCGCTTCGGCATTCGTTAATGAAAGCGCCGGCACCGTTTTATCAATGCCGCATGGGAAAATGCCAAGCCTGATGGGGTGACCATTGAGCTGAATCAGGTTATCCGCCAGCCGTTCCACGCGGTAAAATCGCAGCGCATAGGCGAGGAAGTTATTCACGTCGCCGCTTGACTGAAACCCAAGTAAATCGTAGCTGAACAGCGCCTGCATAATGCTGTCGTGCTCGGGCACCGAGCGCAGCACGTCGCCAGGCGGGAAGGGCTGATGCAGGAAGAAACCGCAGCGGTTGGCGTGTCCGTCTTCTTTCAGCATCTTGCCGGTAAACAGTAAATGGTAGTCCTGCACCCAGACGAGATCGTCGGCCTCAATTTTGGCGGCCACCCGCGCCTTGACGTCGTGGTTATAGTTTTTCCAGGTAGTGAAATACTCTTTTTTATAGTGGATCAGATCCGGGCGGTTATGAAAAACCGGCCACAGCACCTGGTGAATATAGCCCTGGTAAAAATTGTCATATTCGTTCGGCGTTAGTGCCCAGCTGTACTGCTGATAGGCGGGCTGGCTGAAAAAACGCTCTTTACGGTGTTTATTACCGCTTGCCACCTCGCCGTTCCAGCCAAACCAAAGTCCCGAATGTTTCTTCAGGATGGAGTGGAGCACCGGCAGGAAAGGATCGCCGCTCTGTCCGCGTTCTGGCTCGCAGCGATTAGACAGCATAATAAGACGAGACATACACCACCTCAGGTCGGCGTTTAGGTTAATAAAGCACTAGCGGGACAGCGCAGCTTCTTCCTGCGTCACAATCGTTTCAAACCAGGCCAGCTCCGACAGCTTGTGGGTTACCCACTGGCGGGAAAAAGCTTCGCCCAGGCTTTCGGTCATGTAATGGCTTTGCTGAAACTCAACGATTGCCACGTGCTGGAACAGCGGCAGTTCGGGGGCAAACAGCGCCGAGTTTTTCAGGGTATCGCTGTCGATATTTTCCAGCCCGTAAAGCATGCCGGTAAGAATGACGGCCATCGCCAGGTACGGGTTAACGTCGGCCCCGGCAAGGCGGTACTCAATGCGGCGGTTGTTATCGTCGGAGCAGGGGATGCGCAGGGCGGCGCTACGTTTGTTATAGCCCCATGAGCTGAACAGCGGCTCGTTGAGGTTTTTGCGTAGCCTTCTGAAGGAGTTCACGTGCGGGGCGATAACGGCCACCGCGGCGGGCATCGTTTGTAGCATCCCGGCCAGGCATAGCTGGGTCATCTCGTTCAGGGCTTCCGCCGGGGAGGCGAAGACGTTCTCGCCTTTGCGGTCGTTCAGGCTGATATGAAAATGCAGGCCGTTCCCGGCCAGGTGAGAAAAGGGTTTCGCCATGAAATTAGCCTGATAGCCAAATTTATCGGCCACAATGCTGGTTAAGCGGCGCAGCGCCAGCACGCTCTCACAAATGCCGATGATGTCTTTGGCATGCTTCAGGTTCAGCTCAAACTGCCCGGCTTCGGCTTCGCAGACGATGCCGCTTAGCGGCAGTTTTTGGTCAGTGGCGGCCTGTTCAAGCGCTTCAATAAAGGCGGTGTAATCAGAAGGCACCGGCATATAAAAACAGCCCTGAGCCGGGACTTCCTGCTGGGCTTTGCTCACCAGGTAAAACTCTATTTCCGGCGCCGCCACCGGGAACAGCCCGTGGTAATGAAACTTCTGCAGGACGTTGGCCAGCACAACTCTGGGCTCCAGCGCGTAGCCGCTGCCGTCGGCCTGTTTCATGGTTAACAGCAGCTGCGCGTTGTGCTGCGGGTCGTGTGCGCAGGGCCTTAACGTCCCGGCCACCGGCAGGCAAAGCCCGTCGGGCTCATCGTATTCATCGTGACCCGGTGCCTGGCTAAACGGCTTACCTTCGTGGTCCATGGCGTAAACGGACTGCGGAAAATAGCAGCCGGCCGAGAGCGACAGCAGGCTGTCTACCGCGATGCGTTTACCGCGAAAAGCGCCGTTGACGTCATTGAGGTAGATATCAATATGCTTTGTCTCCGGATGAGCCTGCAGATAGCGACGCACTTCCTCGGCAAACGCTTTCGTTCGCTCCTGCGCGGGCTTTATCGAGGCAGATTGAGTCACGGTTTCCTCACTGGCCGTAGCCTGAGGAAAAGCGAAAAGCGTAAAAATGTTTTTAACGAGCGAGTGATGAATAAGTGAGTTCATGATGGTCTTTATCGGAGCCTCTCGGCGACGAAAAGAGCATATTCACTGGCGTATAAAAAGAAGGTAAAAAAGCAAAAGCGGCGGGTAAAAAAAATATAAATGACAGTAAACGTAGGGATTTAGCCGGGCAGGCAGCCGACAGACCGGAAAATTCAGGGTATCCTTCTGTTCTAACGACTTCGCATATCATATACCGCTTAGTGCTTTCCCCAGCTGATTCAAACTCGGCTATTCTTTCTTTACTGCATGATTTTTAAGTAAAGAACAACGAGGAATAACTATGAACTTATCAACACGTTGGGGTTTGGCAGGGTTAGTGATGCTGGCGACAGGCGCGCAGGCGGCGGATCCGGTGAAGGTCGGTTCGAAAATTGATACCGAAGGATCGCTGCTCGGCAACATTATTTTGCAGGTGCTGGAAAGCCATGATGTGAAAACCATCAACAAGGTTCAGCTTGGCACCACCCCGGTCGTGCGCGGCGCGATAACCTCCGGCGAGCTGGATATCTATCCTGAATATACCGGCAACGGGGCGTTCTTCTTTAAAACTGAAAACGATCCGGCCTGGAAAGACGCCCAGAAGGGCTATGAAAAAGTTAAGCAGCTCGACTACGACAAAAACCACCTGGTGTGGCTGACTCCGGCTCCGGCCAACAATACTTACACCATCGCGGTTCGTAAGGATCTGGCGGAGAAAAACCATCTGGTGTCCCTGGCAGATCTCAGCGAATACCTGAAAAAAGGCGGCACCTTTAAGCTGGCGGCTTCCGCCGAGTTTATCGAACGTTCCGACGCGCTACCGGCCTTTGAAAAAGCTTACGGCTTTAAGCTGGAACAAAGCCAGCTACTGTCTCTGGCCGGGGGCGACACGGCGGTAACCATCAAAGCCGCCGCGCAGCAGACCTCCGGGGTTAACGCCGCGATGGCCTACGGCACCGATGGCCCGGTTGCGGCATTAGGCCTGGAAACCCTTACCGACCCGAAAGGCGTGCAGGCCGTTTCAGCACCAACCGCCGTGGTGCGTGAAGCCGTGCTGAAAGAATACCCGCAGATTGCCGACTGGCTGAAACCGGTGTTCACTTCTCTTGACCAGAAAACGCTGCAGCAGCTGAACGCGAAGATTGCGGTGGAAGGTCAGGATGCTAAAAAAGTGGCCGCTGATTACTTAAAACAAAAAGGCTTTGTTAAATAGCCCGCTGGAATAACGTTTGCTAAAAATTAATAACAGGGTATTGCTGCTGCTGGTGTTACTGCTGGCAGCAGCCTTGATGTTACTCCCGATCATCAACAACGCGCCTAACCGCCTGGTTTCCGGTGAACCGTTTGGCATCACCCAGCTTCCCGGCACGCTTCATTACTGGCTCGCGCTTCCTCTCCTGATTCTGGCTGGCCTGACGCTGGCGCCGGGGCGACCTCTTGCTCTGCTGGCGACGATTGTCACCGGCGAGGTGTTGTTTATCGGCCTGCTGCTGCTGATGGGGCACACCGCAAGCCAGTTCGCGCTTGAGGGCAGCTCGCTGGCCCGCACTTCGCCCGGCAGCGGCCTGTGGCTGATGTTAGCGCTGAGCCTGCTGCTGTGCGCCGACGCCGCCAATCGCCTCACCGCCAGCCCGCTGTGGCGGCTGCTGCTTAACCTGCAAATCTGGATCGTGCCCGTCGCGCTGCTGGCGAGCGGCTACTTCAGCGATCTTTCGCTGATGAAAGAGTACGTCAACCGGCAGGATGTTTTTGACGACGCCCTGAGCCGCCACCTGGCGCTGCTGGTCGGCACGCTGGTGCCGGCGTTGCTGATTGGCGTCCCGCTGGGGATCCTTTGCTATCACCGCCCTGCCTGGCAGTCCGGCGTATTTTCCCTGCTCAACGTGATTCAGACGGTGCCTTCGGTGGCGCTGTTCGGCCTGCTTATTGCGCCGCTGGCCGGCCTTGCCGCATGGCTGCCATGGCTGGGTAAAATCGGCGTGAGCGGCATTGGCGTAGCGCCCGCGCTGATTGCGCTGGTGCTTTATGCGCTGCTGCCGCTGGTACGTGGCGTAGTGGCTGGCCTGCAGCAGGTGCCGCGTAATATTGTGGAAAGCGCGCAGGGGATGGGCATGTCTCGCGCCCAAATTTTTTGGCGGGCGGAAGTGCCGCTTGCCCTGCCGGTGCTGCTGCGCAGCCTGCGGGTTGTCTGCGTGCAGACGATCGGTATGGCGGTGATTGCCGCGCTGATTGGCGCGGGCGGGTTTGGTTCGATTATTTTCCAGGGCCTGCTGAGCAGCGCGCTGGATCTGGTTCTGCTTGGCGTCATGCCGGTCATCGCGCTGGCGGTTATTATCGACGCGCTGTTTAAGCTGTTTATTTCACTGCTGGAGGCAAAATAATGATCGAGTTCGATCGCGTCAGCAAATACTTCCATGGCGAAGCGGCGGTCAGTGATTTGACGCTGAACATTCGCGAAGGGCAGTTCACCGTGCTGATCGGCACCTCCGGTTCAGGCAAGTCCACCACGCTGAAGATGATCAACCGGCTGGTGGAGCACGACGAAGGGCTTATCCGCTTTGCCGGAGAAGAAATTCGCCGCTTTGACCCGAAGGCGCTTCGCCGCCGCATGGGCTATGCCATCCAGTCTATCGGCCTGTTTCCTCACTGGACGGTGGCACAGAATATCGCCACGGTACCGGAGCTGCTGAAGTGGCCGAAGGCGAGGGTAGCCGAACGTATTGACGAACTGCTGGAATTGCTGGGCCTGGACGCGACGCAGTTCCGCGACCGTTATCCGCACCAGCTTTCCGGCGGGCAGCAGCAGCGTGTGGGCGTGGCTCGTGCGCTGGCGGCCGACCCGGAAGTGCTGCTGATGGATGAGCCTTTTGGCGCGCTTGACCCGGTCACCCGCGCGACGCTACAGCAGGAGATGATCCGTATTCATCAGCTGCTGGGGCGTACTATCGTGCTGGTAACCCACGACATTGACGAGGCGCTGACGCTTGCCGATAACATCGTGCTGATGGACGGCGGCAAAGTGATTCAGCAGGGGACGCCGCTGGAACTGCTGACCAACCCGGCTAACGATTTTGTGCGCGACTTCTTCGGCCGCAGCGAACTGGGCGTCAGGCTGCTGTCGCTGCGCCACGTGGCGGACAGTATTCGTGCCGATGAGCGCCTGGACGGAGAACCTATTCGGGCGGACATGACGCTGCGTGAAGCCCTGTCGCTGTTCATCGACCGCCAGTGCCAGCAGCTGCCGGTGGTGAATGAGCAAAATCAGCCCTGCGGCGTGCTGCACTTTAGCGATTTAGTGAGGAGGGAAAATGCGCCTGCTGCGTGACCCTCTGCTGTGGCTTATCGCGCTTTTTATCGCGCTGTTGGTGCTGCTGCCTTACACCAGCGGGCTGTTTAGCTGGCTGTTCCCGCAGCTGACCAGGCCGATGTATCAACAGGACAGTTTCACCTCTCTGGCGCTGGCGCATCTGACGTTAGTGGGTATTTCTAGCCTGGTTGCGGTGGTGATTGGCGTCGGGTTGGGGATCCTGGTGACTCGTCCGGCGGGGGAAGAATTCCGTTCGCTGGTGGAGACGATCACCGCCGCCGGGCAAACCTTCCCGCCGGTTGCCGTCCTTGCCGTGGCGGTACCGGTGATGGGTTTTGGGCAAGAGCCGGCGATTATCGCGCTGGTTATCTACGGCCTATTGCCGATTTTACAGGGCACGCTGGCGGGCATCGGCGCGGTGCCAGAATCCGCACGTGAAATTGCGCTCGGGGTCGGGATGAGCCGTTGGCAAATGCTGAGAAAGGTGGAGCTGCCGCTCGCCGCGCCGGTGATTCTGGCGGGCATAAGAACGTCGGTTATCATTAATATCGGCACCGCGACGATTGCCTCCACCGTGGGAGCCAACACGCTCGGGTCACCGATTATTATCGGGCTTAGCGGCTTTAATACCGCCTACGTGATCCAGGGGGCCGTGCTGGTGGCGCTGGCGGCAATTGTCACCGACCGCCTGTTTGAGCGCCTGGAAGGCTACATTACGCGCCATGCAAAATAACGATGTAGCCGACCAGCATCACGCCGCCGATACCGCCGACCGCCATGACAAGCATTCCGCCCACAAGGGCAATTTTTGACAGTTTCATCCGTTGCTCCGTTTGTTAACGAAGCGATTATAAAGGGAAGCGGGGTTGTTAATGAACCTTTGATTGTGACGAAGAGGGAAAAAGCCTGATTTTCCCTCTTGTCGCCCTTTCAGTCGGCGGGCTGCCTGCGTTCAATGTTGCCCAGCGCAAACACCGGCAGTCCTGCGCTGCGCCACGATTCAATCTGATCTATCTGCCGTTCTCCGGGGCAGTCGCCGCACCACACCAGCAGCGTCTGCCGGTCGAAAATCTCCGGTTTCAGGTTGCTCAGCGAGTTGGCGAGCACGTCCACCCGCCAGCCCTGCTGGCTGGCAATCCACGCCGCCATCCATAGTCGCGTAGTGTCCTGCACGTTCCAGCCCACCACTAAAGCATCCTTACCATTTTGCTTGCGCGAGGTGGCAATGCACGTGGCAATGTAATTAATCAGGGCGCCATCCAGCAGGCTAAGCAACGCACACAGCGCAATCTGCTGCCCGTAAAGGCGGCGGCGAAGGGGAAGATAGAGGTGGTGAACGAGCGTTTGCGCCGGGTAGATGCGCCCGATGTCGGCAATCCACGCCCGCAGCAGGTTCGGGTTGCCGCTTTGCAAATGACGCAGCAGCGTCTCCTGGCGCTCGCCCCAGGCATGTTCTTTTTCACGGTTTTCACCACTGAGCAGCGCCTTGACTTTGCTGACCTGTACGCCTTGCTCAATCCAGGTTTGGATCTCGCGAATGCGCGCGATGTCTGCGCTATCAAACAGCCGGTGTCCGCCGTCACTGCGTTTAGGTTTTAGCAGCCCATAACGCCGCTGCCAGGCCCGAAGGGTTACCGGATTGATATTGCACAGTGCAGCCACTTCTCCGATGGAATAAAGCGCCATGTTGTCACCTGATGCCGTACGGGAGGCCCCCCAGTAACTGTAGTAAGTTCTGGTGAGTTTGGCTTCTTTTGGTGAGATTTCTCGGGGGATTGGTGTTGTCTCTTAGTCACAAATAGGTTCTATGAGGGAGTGGCTCAAGTTCCGTTCACTTCCAGCCCTGCTTCACATGTCACCACAGAACTTGTGAACGACTCGGGGAAGTCACCGTCACTTCCCCGAGACCCCGGACTCCCGGCCAAATAAATCGCCGCAAGCGGTAAACCTCAGTTTTATCTCCCAGTCCTGGGTCGGCTGAGATGCGTTCCCGACGCTCTCAGCCTCCGGCCGTTCCCGACGGCCGGACCCTGGCCAGTCGGAGAGAAAACGGAGGCGATTTAAGCCGGAACCGAGCCTCGCTTCAAACTCGCCGCTACACAGAGCGTCACAGTCGCTGCAAGTCTCACAGCCACGCCCTTGTTCCCGGCTCTCATCGCCCCCGGTTATGACCCAACTCAGGCGGGGTTGAGCTGCCGGGAGCAGCGAAAGAGAGCGATCGTCGGGAACGAATCGCGAACGACCCCGAATGTTTGGGTGATGGCCGGTGGGTTTACCGCTTCAGCGGCGATGAGCTCGCCGGCGCCGGGGGTTGTGAGGGGGAATGGCGTATTTCCCCCTCACTCGTTCACCGTTTCTGAACGTGTAGGGAAAACCGTTCTACGAGTGAACGGAATTTTAGCCAGTCTTTCATAGAATATATTTGTCGCTTAGCGAAAGGCATTGGTGGGTGAAGAGGCGAAAACCTGGCTTGAGGCAGCCAGGTTTCAGTCGGGCAAACTTAATCTTCGAAGTACCAGTATCCCTGGTTAATCAGCCCCGTCAGCTGGCTGATGAATTCGGCATCTTCCACGGCTGAGCCCAGCTCGGCTTTTGTCAGCCGGGTATAGCGGCACATCGCCACGGCCGCAGCCTGATGCGTGACGTCCAGCGGCTCGCTGTTCACGAAGAAATGCTCGCCAACCTGCAGTACGCGAAGCCCGCTCAGGCGAAGCAACTGTTCTCCGCCTGCCAGCGCGGCGGCCACTTCTTCCGGTTCGTAAGGCGGCTCGGCGGAGGCGATATCCAGCTCGTGGCGCGGCGTGGTCACAAAGCTGCCGAACCACTGGTTGAACGCTTCCGGTTGGCTAATCAACGCCGTCATCATGCTGCGCAGGCGTTCCAGCTCGTAGTTTTCTACTTTGCCTGGGTTTTCCCGGCAGGTGAGATCCGGGTCGCTATAGTGATCGCCGCCGAGGTCATTTTCCAGCACGTAATCGGCAAAGCTGCTGATTAGATCGCGGCTGTTTGGCCCCCGGAAGCCGACCGAATAGTTGAGCGCCGTTTCATGGGTAAAGCCGTCGTGCGGGAAGCCTGGCGGAATATAGAGGATGTCGCCTGGGGCTAAATCTTCGTCGATAATCGGCGTAAACGGCTCAACGTGCAGCAGCGCCGGATGCGGACAAAACTGCTTGAGCGGCAGCTTGTCGCCGACGCGCCAGCGGCGGCTGCCCATGCCCTGAATGATAAACACGTCATAGTTATCAATGTGCGGGCCAACGCCACCGCCCGGCACGGAAAACGAGATCATCAGGTCGTCTAAGCGCCAGTCCGGCAGCACGCGGAAAGGGCGCACCAGCGCGGCGGCGGGTTCATGCCAGTGGTTAACGGCCTGGGCCAGCAGCGACCAGCCGGTCTCGCCAAGATTATCAAAGTGCTCAAAAGGCCCATTACTGGCGTGCCATTTGCCCTCTTTAAAACTGACCAGCCTGCTGTCGACTTCGTTCTCCATCGCAAGGCCGGCAAGCTCGTCGGGCGTGATTGGGTCGACAAAACCCGGCAGCGCATTTTTAATCACCACTGGCTTTTTCTGCCAGTACGTTTCCATAAACTCTGGCCAGTTGATATTGAGTTGATAATCCACGGTTATTTACCCCTGTGCGGAAGAAGGCCGATTATAGAGAGCGAGGCCTTTCGGCGACCTTGTCATGGGTCAATCCCCGGCGATATTTCCGCTTTTTCTCTGGCCGTAAAATGCCCCGGCTATCGGTTTTTTCTGATTTTATTTTAAGTTTAAACGCCGCCGCAGGCCTTGCTGTGGCTGGTTTATTCAGGTTTTACACGCGGTTAGGAGAAATTTAGCCTGGAACCGGAACCGATTTCTCATCACCTACTAAGCGGAGATCTTGTTTGACTGTTAAGGGGTAACAGAATGGGACTGGGAATATCGGCTTTTATCAAGCCCGGACGCGCAATCCGCGATCGGGAAATTGCTCATCTACAGCAGGATCGCTCGCCGCCCTCGGCGATGAAACAGGGCAAGGCCCCGCCCACGCAAACCGCGTCCGGGTCATTACACACGCAGGCCGCTACGCCCGCGCCCGCCGGGTTGAAACAGGGAACCGAGACGGCGCAAACGTCGCAAAAAGGGATGTTTAGCCGCTTTATAGGGCGGCATCGCGGTCGGCAAGAAGTTACGCCCACGGCGATTCCCGTCACTGAAAATGCTTCACGGGCCAGCAGCCCAAGCCTTTATAGCCAACCCAGCGCCAGCTCCGCGAGCGTTTATAGCCAGCCTGATATTTCCGACCTGAACGCGATCCCCAGCAATGAAGTGGGGACGCCAGGCAGCCAGTTTGCCGAGCTGGCGCCGGAGATTGAGCCGGAAAAAAACATGCTGCTGGAAACCCGGCTCTCGCTCGATAAAAAGGGGCGTCTGGAGATTGATACCCCGTCGACGTCCGCGCCGCTGCAGGCCTTGATGGAAAAAACCATCGGCCACGATCGCCTGCGTTACCAAAACCACCTCGCCAGCGATGACGGCCATCAGCATGTGTTGCTGGATAAAGAAGGGCGGCTGATGACGCTGCGCAGCCAGCCCGGCGCTTTTATTGCTATCAGCCACAGCCAGCAGAAGGTGGAATGGCAGGAAGTGCAGCAGCCCCACCGGGGATTTATGCGTCGCCAAAGCCTGGAGCCTGCAGGGCAGCATCTCTCCTGGCATGACCGCCAGACCGTCGATATTGGCGGCGAAAAAGTGCGCCTGCCGGAAACCGGCGTGCGTGACCGTCTGACGGACAGCGTGACCGACGGCGACGGCACGCGCTACCGGCTGCATGACAAAAAACTCTACAGCTTTGACAGCGCCGCCAACGCCTGGCAATCGCTCTCCGGCGAAGACGATAAGCTTTCTTCCCTGTCGCGCCAGAGCGACGGCATGCTGTGGCGAGTGAACGATGACAAACAGCTCGGCAGCGCCGTCGGCGAGACTATCAAGGTCAATTTCGAGAACAAAATCGATCACTACGCGATAGGTCCGAAGCGCGACGCTTTGGTGCTGATGAGTGACGATGAGAAGAAGCCGCAGGTTGCCTGGGTCGCCAATCTGGCGGCGGCCGACCCTCAGGCCAAAACGCTGGCGCTGCCTGAGAACATGACGCTGAAAAAAACGGCGCTGCATGGCCCGCTGCTGTTCGCGTTGGACAATAACGGTCGCCTGCATTGCGGCGATAAACCTAACGAGCAGAGCACGGCGTTAAGTTTTGGTGAAGCAAGGCATAAACCGCTGCTGGATAACATTACGCAATACGTCACCGCGACCGTCGGCGATGAGGCGCGAGTCGAAGATATGCTGGCCGATGAAACCGACCGCCTGCACCTGATCGTCAAGGATAAATACGACCAGAAACACGCCATTACCTTCCACTGGCACGGCGGTGACCTGAAGCCGCAAAGCAGCTGGAACCTCACCGACAGCATGGTGCTGGACTACCAGAAAGGCCTGCCGCAGGTCACGCCAGCCGCCCACGACGTGGTGGATCTCGGGCGGCTCGGCAAGCTGGCTCTGCACGACGGCAAGGTGCATTACTTCAATGAAACCACCGGGCTGTGGGCCGCCTCGGACGAAAAGGCCGATAAGCTTCAGTGCGGCCTGGACGGCCAGCCGTGGCTGATGAAAGACGGCGAGCTAAAGCGCCTCAAGGTGAACCTGAGCAGCAACAAAGTTGACCACGGCAGCAACGTTTTTGCCTTGCCGCAGGTGACCAAAAGCGTCAGCGCCGATCTGGCGACCGCCGGGCTGGACAAAGCCGGGAAGGCGCAGGCGTTTACGGTGATCGATAGCCGCCGCTATCTGGCGGTGAACGAAAAAGGGGATATCGGTTTCCACCACATCGACACCACGACCCGCCGTAATCAGAACGCTACCCAGACCTTGAGCCAGGCGGCACTTCGGGGGCAGATCGAGAAGCTGGTGCCCGGCAGCGCGGGGAAAGAAGAGGCGTCCAAAATCAGCGATCTTGCCCTCGGGGAAGACAAACAGCTTTGGCTGCTAAGCAAAGAAGGCGGGCTGTTCAGCCTGCCGGAAAAAAACTGGAACAGCGGCAAAGCCGACGAGCTGGCAAAGGCCGTTTTACCCGCCAACGAAGACGGTAGCCAGCCCGAACTCAGCACGCTGCAAACCTCTGCCAAAGGGCAAGTTAGCGCGCTGGACAAGCAGGGCAATACGTTTCTCTTCAAGGCCGGAGCCTGGGAAAAAGGCGAGCCGGCCACCGCGCCGGTGGAAGAGCCGAACGTGGCGCGCCAGAACTACGAGCGGCTGACCAAAGCGTCAAAAGACTGGCGTTTACCGGGCACCGGCATCACCTTCAAGCGCGAGGTTAACTTCCTCGGCCAGACCGGGCAGGACGGCAAACAGGTTCGCACCTCGTTCCGCACTCGCCTGAGCACCTTTGCTTTCCGCCCGTCGCTTGAGTGGCCGCGGCCGGTAAAAACCGCCGCCTACTCTATTCAGCATCGCTACGCCGGGCGTGAAGGGCTGAAGGACGTTTACCAGCAGCAGGGAGACCTGACCCAGCGGCTGAAGGCGCTTGCGCAGCAGCCGGCAAGGATCGCCCCGCGCCCTGGCCTAAGCCAGAGGCTCGAGATCATGGGCGGTGAAGCGGGGCGCCAGTGGCAGCCGCAGGAAAAGGCGCTGCTGGAAGAGATGAGCAGCTTTGCGCGCCAGCTTTCCGACAGCAGCACTCATTATTGTGAGCAGATCGGCCAGCATTATGGCATGCGCGATGAGCGTCGGCAGGCATCTACGCCTTCGCGCTTTGGCCTGAACCATAGCCACAGCGGCACGCTGAACCCGTCGAGCAGCCGGCAGGATAACCTCACCGGGCAGCTTAACGAGCTGCTTCGGCGCTATCCCGCCGATAAAAGCAACCACGCAGGGGCGATTATTGCCGGGCTGGAGGCGCGGCAAATCACGCTTAACCACCAGAAGGAACAGGTCCCGATGGGGCGCCAGCGCGATATCCACGATGACATCGGGCTGGTGAAATCCAGGGTGATGCTGGACGTGCTGACGCTGAAATCTCTGCATGATTCTGTCGATGAGCTGCAGCAGGCGTCGCTGCTAAGCGAGCCAGAACGTTCGGCCAAAATGACGGAGATTGCCGCCAGCGTGGCCCGCCTGCGGGACAGCGACTGGGGCGGGAACGTGATTAAAACCGTCACCACCCAGGGCTTCGGCAACCATAAAGCGCTCGAGGCCAACTACGACGCTATCAAGGCGATGACCAAAGCGTTCAGCAAGGAAAACCACGGCGTCAACATCAACACCAAAACCGTGATGCAGGCTGAAAGCCAGCGCGAAATGCAGGGCAAAATGGTGTCGACCGTGCTGTCGCTGGAAAGCGGCGAAAACCTCGCCTTTAGCCGCACCTATGGGGCTTCGGCGACCGCGACGGTGGCGCCGGGCACTCAGGTTGTGGCGGGCGTGGGCGGCAAAGTGGGGGCCGACCGTGGCTACACGATGAGCTTTTCCCGTGGTGATACGGGGATCAACGTCAGCTTCGGGCGAACAGGTGCCGTGTCGGCCACCGGTATCGTCGGCGTGGGCTACAACGTGCTGACCGACTACAACAAAACCCATAAAACGTACCTCGACGGTGACCACAAGCATCCGCTGTCGCAGGGCGTGCGTCTTGGCGGCGGCGTCACGCTGGGAGGACAGCTTCAGTCCCAGCACGGCGTCTCGTTTGAACTGGCAGAGCACGAGATCCCCGGCTTTATCGAGCAGCTGAGCAGCGGCACGCTGGATCCGCTGGAGTTCTTGAACCGTGGCGCAAACCATAGCGTGAAAAGCGGGGCGACCCAGAGCTTCAGCGTGGACATTAACGCCGCGGCGCTGGCGAGCGTGGGCTTCCCGTTTACCGACAGCCACGAGAAAGACTTCCCCACCAGCGCACGTCTGGGCGGCGGCGTGTATGCCAACACCAACCTGCTGGCAGGCAGTCGCGAGCGCACGGAGTCCCGCAATGCTGAAGGGCAGGGCGTCAGCCACAGCGACCATCGTTTAAGGGCGTTTAACCAGATGAACGCCGGGGCCAACATTGCGATTCCGGTCAGCACCACGATTCAGCCGAAGCACAAAGATCCCTTCTCGGTCGGCGTTGGCGTCGGGGCCAGCGTGCAGCTGTCGATCAACAACCGGACGACGCACAGCCTCACCGTTGACTTAAAAAATGCCCAGCCGGTGGAGGGTGTTCACCTGGAAAAGCTGATGACCACGCTGGGCAAACAGTTTACCGACAGCGCTTCCACGCAGCTGCTGGCCAGGCTGAAAGAGGAGCCAAAAGAAGGCGAGCTGCCGGTTTCCGTTGCCGATAAGCTGAGCCAGCTGGACGCCCATTTCACCCGCTGGTATCCGCCGGTTGATAACGCAAAGGCGCGCCGTCCGCTGCTGGATACGCTGGCGCAGCTAACCAAACGCCAGCAGCAGGCGGACTCCCTTTCCGTGCAGACGACCCAGCCGGAGCCGGGCAATGCCGAGGTTGATGCGCTGATTGACGGGCTGCGCGGCGAATTCACCGATCTTGCCAGCCGCAAATTGCTAAGCGAGCTCACCCCTGCGCAAGATGCTCCGCGTCTGCCAATGTCGGCGGCTGAACGGCTGGGCAAACTGGAAAGCCACTTTGCACGCTTTATTCCGCCGTCGCGGCATCACGAGCTGACGGGCAACGGCCCGCAGGCAGCGCTGCAGTCGCTGCAGCAGACCGTGCGTCAGCAAAATGCCATGCTGAATCAGCAACAGCTGGTGAATAAGGCGGAGTACCAGTCCACCTACAAGAACCTTTCGCGCATCGACAGCAACGGCCTGTTCCACTTTGTGCGCCACTTTATGGAAGGGGAATTTTCACCGAGCAACGCCGACCGTATTACCCAGATGATGGGCGAAGACTATCGGCTGAAAGCGCTGCTGCGCGGGCTGCAGGATAACAGCAGCTCGCAGGCGGTGGTCTCCCTCGAACTGAAAACCAAACCGCGAGAAAAACTGGCCGACCAATGGGCAAACCACTCGGTCACTCAGGACTCGATCGTTGACCTGCTAAAAGACCGCGACAAGCTGCGCCTGAAATCCATCGCCTTTACCAAGACGCAGAGTAAATCCGACGGGTTCTCAACGCCGTCCTTTTTACTCGGCGGCTCTAACGGCGTGTCGCTGTCGATGAATGAAAACCTGGGCACGATCAACTTCAGCTACGGGGACGACGACAGCGCGCCGCTCAGCTACACGGTAGACGGCGGCGTGGCTCAGGCAGAAAAAGAGGTGAAGTCGGCGCTGAAAGACGCCGCCGATGCCGGCTTTATGGTGAAAGGAGGATAAGGGAATGACGATGCAACAACAGCTTCAACAGTGGCTTGATGCCTGGGGACGACAGCAGAAGATCTCGCTGCGCCTGGAGGAGGGCATCTGCCAGCTGACGAATGCCCAGCAGCAAGAGGCCGCGGTGATTGAACTGCCGCCGGAGAGCAGCTCGGTGGTGCTGCATTGCCGGGTCGGACAGCTAACCGGGCAGGACGCTGCGCTGCTGCCGAATCTGCTGGCGATGAACTTTGAAATGAACGCGATGCGCGGCTGCTGGCTGGCGCTTGACGGGGAAAATGCGATTCGTCTGTGCACCCAGTGCGAGATGTCTGCCCTGGACGCGGAGCAGTTTGCGCGCTGGTTAAGCGCCTTCATCGGCCAGAGCGGCGAGGTCAGAGAGTTTCTGACCGAACTGCCGTCTCTACTGGAGGCTGCTGCTGCGCGTTAATATTTGTGGCAAGGAAAAAGCCGGGAAATTTCCCGGCTTTATTATTGGTGGAGCGTTTCGTTGCTGGCAAACAGTTCCTCTTCACGCCGCGCGGGCTGCTGCTTTTGCAGCACCTTATAAATCCGCTGAACGTCATCGGCATAGCGGCTTCGAAGCTGTTGGCGTTTTTCCGACGGGCCGGTGTTGTACATGCCGACGGTATTCCACGAGCGGCCGTACTGGCGGAACAGCCCGTGCAAAACCCACGCGCCGGTGGCGATGCAGGTGCACGGGTCGTGCAGCAGGTTTTCACGCGTAACGCCCAACTGCTTAAGTCGCCCAAAATGCACGCTGTTCACCTGCATCATGCACACGTCTTCGGTGTGGTTCGAGTTGGCGGCGTTCACCGAAGAAAGGGTAAATTTCGACTCTTTCCAGGCGATGGCCTCCAGCAAGGCGGGGGAAATCCCGAAGGCGTGCCCGACGCGGGTAAAACACTCGGCCTGCGCCACGGCAGGAAGGCTAAGCAGCAAAAGGCCCCATCGCCACGATGTAGTCTGCATAGATGCGTCTCTTTTGATTTTCACTGGCAATGTGTGGCGAAAAGCGCGCCCAGGTTCCCATTTTTTGCCACATAAGGAACTCTTTAACTCCGCTTCTCACTCAGTTGAACATGCCGGACGCGGGCAAAACCGGGCGTCATTGCAAGGTTAGGCGGCGGCCGGTGATTGCTACTGGGTATCACTTAGGGGAGTGTGTTGTATGCAGATATCATCAGGACCGGGCGGGTTCTCACCTCTTTTGCCGGAAAACCATTTTCCAGGCCTGGACGGGGCGTCACCTGACTCACAAAACGGCGGGAGCAACATTACCGCCAAACTGCTGCTGAATAACGGCGGGAACACGCTGGCGATTCCGCTGGCGCTGAACTTTGCCAACACGGGTGCGGCCGATAAGCCGTCGGCGATCAACTTTGGCGCTTCGCCAACGGGCAATAACAGCCCGGCCAGCAGCCCGGCTAACGCTTCGCAAAGCGACGGCAGCGGTTCCGCCGACGGCATGATGCAGGAGCTTCAGCAGATGCTGCAGCAGTTCCTGAAAGAGTTGATGCAGCTCTTCCACATGAATAGCGGGCAAAATAAGGGCGACGACGACTCCTCTTCACCGACGAGCGGTATTGGTTCCGGCTCAGGCTCAGGTTCTGGCATGGGCAGCAGCGGTAGCGATGGAGCCGGAGATGCCGGCCGCCCGCTGAACAACCTCGCAGCAGCACCTTCTGGCGGGCCATCTGGTGCGTCCGGGCCGTCTGCGGATAGCCTGCCTCCGGGTGATACCAGCCTGAAAACCAGCGATCCTACGCTGCAAAAAATCGTCTCCCAGTTTGGCGGAGAATATGAAAAAGCCTCCGCTGAAACCGGCGTCCCGGCCAAGCTGCTGGCCGCGCTGACCATGCAGGAGTCGGGCGGGGATGTGAACGCGAAGTCGACCAACCCTGGCAACGGGCTAACCGACAGCGGCATGAACCAGATCAACCCGGACACCTACCGTGCGATGCAGAGCAAATATCCGGATAAGCTGGGCAGTGACATGAACTCGCCGGCCAACCAGATCATGTGTTCGGCGCTGATGCTTAAAGAAGGCAAAGAGAAATTTGGCAGCTATGATGCCGCCCTGCGCGCCTATAACTCCGGCGACGATCAGGTGAATCTGCACAACCTGTCCAGCGTCTCGTTGGGCGATCCGAATTACGTGAATGAAGTGAACAGCCACATGGCGAAATTCGCCTGATAGCGGGCGTTTATTTTTGCTCTCTTCTTTACAAAAATGCCTAATTTAGCGGCCGTTTCTTCGATAAGAGGTGGCTGCTTTTTTAGTTACAAAGCAGTTTATTTCTTTGACAGGCCAAATTGGCGTGATTAATGGCAGCAAATACGACCAGGAATGTTCCCAATTAAACATAAATACTAAAAGTGAAATATATTTCAAAACGAAATAGGTATGTCTGATGGGGGTTCTTATTGTAAATAATCGTAAATATATATTATTGCTCTGGCCGATTGTGAGGAAATCCTGTCGGAGGATCCGTCTCACAATTTGCGTCTGTCAGAAAAAACTTCATTTTTTCCTCTGCCGGTGAGTAATAAACAATGTTTTTTCTGTTTTTAATAAATTTATAAATAAAAATCATTGAGTTAAATTTTATCTGATAACTTTTGATTCTTTTTAATACATTTGGATACACCTTGCAAAATCCACATTTTTTTTCAGCGTGGCTCACGGAATTAACCTCAGTAAGCATTGCCTCCCGATAATTATGTGACGCAAAAAATAGCCTGCCATCCAGACATCGGAACAGTTAATTCCGTATTCCAGCGTAGGGATATTCCTACAGGCCGCTAAAATTTTGCCTGATTGTGAATCTTCGACTCGGTGATAGGTTATCGCTGCTTCTCATAAACAAAACTCATTAATTCAGCGGGCTGCCCTGGTGACTCACGGCAGCAGGCAGCAATCATTTTATGGTTCACGTTTATGGTTCATAAGTGGGACTCATACGCCAGACCTTGAATAAGCCAGGCAGCGGGGGATTTATGAAAGAAAACAGTTCGAATCATTGGGAGATAAAGCATATACCTGTCGATATCGACTTGAATATGCCACGGTCGGCAGCGGCGTTGCCCCCTTCTGAAAACGTGCACGACGGGCTGGATATCTGGCTGCAAACGTTAGCCCCTCTAAAGGTTGATTTGGTGCTGGAAGGCGAAACGGGCACCGGGAAAGACACCTTTGCCCGCCGTATCTACGAACATTCCGGCTGTCGGGGCGCCTTTGTGCCGATTAACTGCGCGGCCATTCCCGAAACGCTGGCTGAAAGCGAACTGTTTGGCGTGACGGCCGGGGCCTACACCGGTGCCACCCATTCTCGTGCCGGGTACATTGAAAGCGCCAACAACGGCGTACTGTTTCTGGATGAAATTGACAGCATGTCGCTGAGCCTGCAGGCCAAGCTGCTCCGGGTGTTAGAAACCCGAACCGTTGGCCGGCTGGGCAGCACGCAGTCGATTTCGCTCAATCTGCGGGTGATCGTGGCCTCGCAGAAGCCTCTGGCCCAACTGATGGAGCAAAAGCTGTTTCGCCAGGATCTCTTCTTCCGCCTGACGACGATAAAAATTTCCCTCCCGGCGCTGCGGGAGCGAGTGGAATGCATTATTCCTCTGTTCCGCCGTTTTGCACAGGAGTCGGCGATTCGGCTGAACCGCGCGCTGCCGCCGATGCAGCAAAACCTGAGTGAAGCGCTGTTGATGCACCGCTGGCCGGGAAATATTCGTGAGCTGAAGGGCGCTGCCGAAAGGTTTGTGCTGGGGCTGCCGGCGCTGGGGCAGGTTGTGCACCCGGAGATGCGTTCCGTGCGGCTGCGTGAAAGGCTGCGGCGGATTGAATATAGCCTGATAGAAGACTGCCTTTCACGGCATGAAAATCGGGTGGTCAGCGCGGCAGATGAATTAGGTATCCCAAGAAGGACGCTTTATCAACGTATTAAGTCTCTGACAGAGAAGGAAAATTAATTTTTTTCGTTTTTTTGGAACTGCCGTTTACGCCGCGCCACTTAATCCGTGAATGACACAACATTTGCTGTTTAATTAACGAGGAGTAAACATCATGCCATCAGTCAATACCGGTAACAACGCAGGCGCAAGCGGCAGCCTGGCAGATAGCTTCCAGTCTCAGATGGACTCTATCGAAAACAAATCGATGCAGGATTCTCTGGACAAAGCTGAACGTGACCGTAAGAACGCCTATGTGTCCGGCTACCAGAACTCCGCCACCACCATGATCAGTTCTCTGGCGCAGAACAAAATTTCCTTCTAATGCTCATCAGGGATTCGCCGCAGCGTGAATCCCTGATCTTTTTTTCTGCTGGCGGAATCTCTCATATGCACATTCTTAATCCTGCGACAGGTATGCCTTTGCCAGAACCCGAGTCTCCGGGCGTTGCATCCAACCCGGCCACTCAGTCGTCCATCCCGTTCGGCAACAATGTCGCGAACCAAAGCGACGCCGCTTTCTTTTCTGCCGCGCTTGAGCAGCCTGAAGCCGTTTCTGCGATGGGCGGAATTGGCGGGAAACCTGCCGCGATGTTTGAAAAAGCTTCCGGCATGTTTAAGCAAATGGAGGGTGACCAGAAGCAGATGAATAACGTGCTGCGTAAGGCCGCGCGCTCCACCGATCCGCTGGTGCTCAACCAGGTGGACGACCAGCTCTCGAACTATTACCTGGAGAGCATGATGAACGCCAAAATCGTCTCGAAGAGCATTTCGGGGCTCGATAAACTGACCAACCTGCAGTAATCCACCATGCAACGACGCTGGCGAAAAATCCTGCAGCCCTGGCTGCTGGTCCTGCTGCTGGCAGGCTGCGACTCACAGGTCATCCTGAATACCGGCCTGACCGAAAACGATGCCAATGACATCATTTCCGAACTCTCTAAATACAAGATTGAAGCCGACAAGCAAATTGATAAAACCGGGGTGACCGTGCTGGTGGCCCAGGACAACATCGAACGTTCCGTTCGCATTCTCAACGCCAACGGTTTACCGCATAAGGCGCGGACTAACCTCGGCGAGGTTTTCCAGAAAAACGGCATTATTTCCAGCCCGCTGGAGGAACGCGCCCGCTATATCTATGCGCTTTCCCAGGAGCTGGAGTCCACGCTTTCGCAAATTGACGGCGTTGTGGTGGCGAGGGTGAACGTCGTGCTGCCTGAACGCGTCGCGCCCGGCGAGCCGGTCCAGCCCGCGTCGGCTTCGGTCTTCATTAAGTATACCCCGGACATGGACCCCGACAGCATTGAGCCGAGGATCCGCCGGCTGGTGGCGGCGAGTATTCCGGGGCTTTCGGGCAAAAACGACGGCGCGCTGTCCGTGGTGTTTGTGCCCGCAGCGGTCTATCACGACCGCGTCGAACTGGTGACCTTAGGGCCTTTCCAACTGACGCTTTCGCAATATGCCACGGTCAGAGCGCTGTTCTTCTCACTGATCGGCCTGCTGTTGCTGTTAGGCGGCATCTTTATGCTTGTGCCGAAATTAAAGGCGATGAAGCGTGGCAAAAATACGGCTACGACCGAACTGGCCGTTGTGCCTTCAGAGCGGCGGTAACGGGCGGTGATTCAGCGGGATAACGCGCTGGCGGCGGGCTGGCTTCGCTGGTGGCAGGCCGGGTTCTGGCAGCAGGCCGATGCCAGCTGGTTCGGGCTGCCCTGGTTCAGGCTGGACGAAGCGCGACGCCAGAGCCTGATGCGCCAATCGCCGCAGGCCTTGTCCGCCATGCTGGCGCTGGAAGATTGCCTGCCGGACAACCCCGATCCCCGGCTGCTCACGCTGGCTTCTTTTGAACCGTCTCAGCGCGAGATCCTCTTTGCGCTGGTGGCGGAAGTTTGCCAGCGGGGCAGCGGAGCAGGGCAGCTTGACGAGCCGCAGCGTATTTGGTGTGAGCGGCTTACGCGCGGCCTGCGTCCCGGCGTCTGGCTACCCTCAAGCCTCTGTTTCAGCGGCGAATACACTGTCGCGGTTCTCTGTCTGCTTCGCCCGCTTTTCACGCCTGCGGCCTGGCAGAGGCTACGATTCAGTTTTCCTCAGCCGGCCGTTGAGCTTTGCGAAGCGGAGTTTCCGAACGAGCCCACGCCGCCGCTAAACCGGCTGCAGGCGCTATGGGACGGCGCGCTCTGGCAGGTTCAGCAGCGGCAGGCGAGGGCATTGCACAATTCTTCACGGGAGCAATAAAGCATGTGGATTGGCCGTAAAGTTGCCTTAGAGGATGACGCGCAGCTCATCGAAGGCGTTCTGCTCCCGCAGTCTGTTTTGCTGGAGCAGCAGCAGGCGCGGAGCCTGGTGGCGCTGGCAACCCTGAGAAGCGAAGACTTACTGGTGGAAGCCCGGCAGCAGGCGGAGGGGATAATCGCTGAAGCTCAGCAAGAGGCCGGACGGCTCGTTATCGCCCGCGTTGAAGAAGCAGAACGTGACTTCTGGCAGCGGGCTGAAAACTTTTTTAGCGAATGGCAGGCTGAACGGGACACGCAAAGCGCCGGGGTTGTCAGCCAGGCTCAGACGCTGATCGGCGCGGCATTTGAGCAACTGTTTGGCGGCCTGAGCGAGCAGCAAAAGCTGACGGCGCTGCTGACTCAGCTTCAGGGCGCAAGCGCCCGCGCCACGGACGTGACCCTTTATCACCCCTCACAATATGAAGCGCCGCTGGCAGGCTGGCTGGCCTCGCATCCCCAGCCTGGCTGGGCACGCTGCGTGGACGATACGCTGGCGGCAGAAACTCTGCTGCTGCAAACCGCGCAGGGCGAATTCAGCATCAGTTGGGCTTCGCTTCAGCAGCATTTGCTGCGCCTCGCTAATTAAGCCGCCGCAAAGTTAATTTTCCCGCGGCGGGAACCTCCGCTGTTCTACCGCCACTTATCATGCGATTTCAACGCGAGGAGAAACGTATGAGCAATTCCTTTGATATTCAGCGCAATCTCGACAGCCAGCTGTCTCGTCTGCACCACTCGGTTGCCGAGCTGGCGCAGAGCACTCTCGGGCAGCCCGCGCCGAGCATGGGCGACATGGTGGAATTTAAAAACGCCCTGATGAAAGAAGCGGCGGCGACCTTTACCGACAGCCAACTGGGGTCGCTCAAGCATAGCCTGAGCAAGGAGATTATCGACTCTATCAACTAGTTATGCCGTCAACGGCTTATTTGTATCCGTAAGCCGTTGTTTAACGCAGTTTGTACCCAGGACGGCTACCGCTTTGTGCCGTCGATTACAGGAGAATGAGTCGTTGAATCAGCCCGCACGTTTACTTCGCTCAGCCATGTTTGCCCTGGCCGCTACCGCCGGTTGCTATAACGCAGCCGTCAGCGCTCAAACGCCTGCCGACTGGCAAAATGGTGCCTACGCTTACTCTGCCCAGGGCACGCCGCTGCGCACCGTCTTACAGGATTTCGCCAGCAGCCACGGCGTGAATCTGCGTTTAGGAGATGTACCCGACAGCGTGGTGGACGGACGCCTGCGTTCCGACAGCGGCGTGGCCTTCCTTGACCGCCTCGCGTTGCAGTACCGCTTCCAGTGGTTTGTTTACAACGGCTCGCTGTTCGTCAGCCCGCAGTCGGCAGAAACCTCAAAACGTATCACCGTCTCGGCAGATGCCGCGCCGGATCTCAAACAGGCGCTGCGTGACGTTGGGCTCCTGGAAGACAAATTCGGCTACGGCGAGCTGCCGGACGATGGCGTGGTGATTGTCACCGGCCCGCCGGAGTACGTCGCGCTGGTGGCGGACTTTAGCGCCAAAGACAAAGACAAAAAGCAGAACAAAGAGATGATGGCGTTCCCGCTGAAGTACGCCTCGGTCGCCGATCGCGAAATCAAATACCGCGAGAAAACGCTGCTGGTGCCCGGCGTGGCCAGCATCCTCAACGAATTATTGGGCAAGAAAAGCACCCGCTCTTCGCAGGGGATCGTCCCCGGCGGTGAAGGCTCTTCCCGTGAAACGCTGAATAAGTCATTCCAGGAACAGTCGGACAATATTCTCTCCGGGCTGATTCAGGGCCAGGACAGCCGACTTCGCGGCGCGGGCGGCGATGACGACGGCGAAATGAACCCGCTGGTTTCCGCCGACGTGCGCAACAACGCCCTGCTGGTCAGGGACGATCCTAAGCGCCGTGATCAGTATCAGGCGCTGATCTCACAGATCGACGTCCCGCAAAAATTGGTGGAGATCGACGCCATGATTATTGATGTCGATCGCCACGCGTTTTCGAAATTCTCCAGCAATCTCAGCGGCACGTTCGGCAATATCACCGCCGGTTCTTCAATGCTGCAAGGGGCGGGCACGCTGTTTGTGACCGACTACAGCCGCTTCTTTGCCCAGATTCAGGCGATGGAAGGCGAGGGCAATGCCTCCATCGTGGCGAACCCTTCTATCCTGACGCTGGAGAACCAGCCGGCGGTGATCGACATGAGCGACACCGCCTTTATTACCGCCACCGGCGAGCGCGTGGCGACCATTGAGCCCGTCACCGCCGGAACCAGCCTGCAGGTTGTTCCCCGCGCCATCGGCAACGGGCCAACCAGCACGGTGCAGCTGGTGGTGGATGTGGAAGACGGCAAGGTGCAGGTCAACGATGACGGGGTGGCAACCGGGGCTAAGCGCGCCACGGTCAGCACTCAGGCGCTGGTACAGCAGAACGGTTCGCTGGTGATGGGCGGCTTCCATTCCCGTGAAACCGGCGACACCGACCACCGTATTCCGCTGCTGGGCGACATCCCTTACCTGGGGAAATTCTTCTCCTACACCAGCCATGAAACCTCCCAGCGTGAGCGCCTGTTCATCATTACGCCTCATCTGGTGGGCGACCAGGTAGACCCGACGCGCTACATCGACGAGCAGGATCGCCAGCAGCTCTCTTCGGCGATGAACGAAGTGCAGCTCCGCCAGCGCTACAGCTCGATGAAAGGCGATATCGAAAACGCCATGCGTGATCTTGCGGAAGATAAAGTGCCCACCGGTTTCCAGGCGGGCGGCGAAGGCGCGGGGATTGGTCAACTGTGTAACGTAGGGCCAGGGCTCTCATCCGACAGCTCCCACAGCCAGTGGTACAGCAATTCTTCGGTACAGATAAGCGTGGGGCTTATCCGCAATATCAGCGGTAAGCCGCAGCGCTTTGACGAGTCCAACTGCCGCGACGACGACGTGCTGGCGGTGGCCGCGTGGCCGGGTGGAAACCTTGCTCCGGGCCAGTCGGCAGAAGTTTACATCGCCTACCGCACGCGGGGAGAAGGGCGCCGTAGCCGCCAGTCGCTGCTGACGACCTCATCTTCGCTGCCGGTTAACTCATCGAGATCGCGCAGCTATTTACTGCCGCCGCGCCCCGTCCTTCGCTAAGGAGTGATTATGAAACCTTCCATTTTGTTACTGGTGGCGCTGGCGTTTGTCCTGAGCGGCTGCGCCACCCGCAATGACAACGGCTGCGACAGCGTGGCGTGTCGGCCGCTGTCGGACAGCCACCACCTGACCATCTGGTGGCCGGGCGACATGCGTAACGGCGTGCAGGACTACACGCAGATGCCGGTGCGCTGAGTACTACCGCAGGCGTGGATGCCTTCACGCCTGTCCGTTTAAAAAAATCATTTTTTTCCTGATGTTATGCAGTTTTGTGGAACCGAAGCCGGTTTCTTTTCACTTAACAGGCGTCTTTATACTGCGAACCAGCAGGGCTGGTCGCCTGTATCAACCCCGAAGTCATGTTGAGGTAATCTAATGAGTACGATTGGAAATATGCTGAATCTGGCCACTGCATTACCGCAGATGGCGCTGAATGCTACCCCTGAAGGTATGGCTGCGAACCTGCTGAAGAACGTGGGCGACCAGATGGTAAACGACATTGCATCCAAACTGACCAACCTGCTGTTCTCCGGCGGCATGAACGGTAACAATAACAACAACACCTTTATGTCTCCGCAGAGTCAGGGTGGGGCGAGCATGGGGAATACGCTGGCGGCGAGCAACATGCAGCAGATGCTCCAGCAGGTGCTCCAGCAGATGGGCGTGAACGCCCAGAACAGCCCGTTCAACAGCCAGGCGGGCGCAGGCAACATGAACGCGTTCAATAGCGGCATGAGCAACGGCCTGCAGTCGCCATCTACCGGCATTGGCCTGGTCCAGCTGCCGCTGTCTACCACCAGCGCCAACAGCGCCAATAGCTTTAACCAGCTCGGCAACAGCATGGGCAGCCAGTTAGGCAGCAAAATGGGCCTGCAGGCGCTGGATGACGTGAAATCCGACACCAGCGGCCTGAGCGCCATGCTGGGCGGCGGCGGTAAAGTGGACGGTGGCTCTAAAGAAACCCGTGCTGAAATCGGTAAATTTATGGACCAGCACCCGGAAATCTACGGCAAGCCGCAGAGCGCCGGTGCCGGTATGCCGGGCCTGGTTCACATCGGTAAAGGCCCATCCAGCTGGGAAGATGCGCTGAAAAACAGCAAACCGCTGAGCGGCGACTCGCTGAAAGCCTTCCAGTCGGCAAAAAACGATCTGAAAACTTCTATGGTGGGCGGCTCAATTCCAGGCTCCGCAACGGCGCCGGGCAACGGTTCTTCCAGCCTGCTGGTGAACGCCGATGCGCAGCTGTTTAACGGCAACATCATCAAAGATGCCATGAAGCACCATCACGGCGCGCTGCTGAACCTGGCTTCCGCCGCGCTTGCCTGAGTGATTGTGCTGTAGTCCACAGATGTTCTTTTTGACGTGTGCGCAGATTAACGGCGCCACACGTCCTTTCGCCAGACTCTTCTTCGCCCTCTGTTTGACCGGTTTTCTGCGTTAATTGCGTGGAGGCCGGTCTTTTTTTGTCTTGACCATGCTCGCGCATACGAGTGCAGAAAAATTATTCGACTCTCTCCTTAAACGCTGTCTCTTAGTTACAGATACCCGCGATTATGCATGGTCTGTGAATATTCCGTTCACTTCCAGCCCTGCTTTATCTGTCATCACAGAGACGGTGAACGACTCGGGGAAGTCACCGTCACTTCCCCGAGACCCCGGACTCCCGGCCAAATAAATCGACCGCTGAAGCGGCAGACCTCCGTTTTATCTCCCAGTCCTGGGTCGGCTGAGATGCGTTCCCGACGCTCTCAGCCTCCGGCCGTTCCCGACGTCCGGACCCTGGCCAGTCGGAGAGAAAACGGAGGCGATTTAAGCCGGAACCGAGCCTCGCTTCTTATTTTTACCCTCACCCTAACCCTCTCCCTGGAAGGGAGAGGGAATAAACAATGTTTCACGTTGGCTGTTTTCCCCCTCTCCCTCTGGGAGAGGGCTGGGGTGAGGGGAAGATTTGTCCCCGCCGCCCGGCGATGGTCAGGAGGCATGGCGTAATGCTAGCTGACACGTTCACCGTGCGCTGAAAGTGCAGGGGAAGCAGATCTAAAGGTGAACGGAATAACTGCGGATCGAAAATATCTCCTGGAGGATTCACAAGTAAAATGTGGCTAAGACAGAGCCTAAAGGAAGGGGCGATCCCCCCATTACTCCTCAAACTCAATCGTCTCACCCTTCAGGCGGCCTTCGAGCTTGCGCAGCAGGCGATAGATGGCGGCCACCGCTTTTAGCGTGTCGCGCGGAATATAGGCCCCTTCTTCGGTGGTGCGGTAAAGGTTACGGGTGAGCCAGACGTAGCGCACCACCGGAATTTTGGCGGCGTGGGCCAGTTTGATCAGCGCTTTGGCGTCTTCGTCCTGGGCTTTAAACAGCAGCACCGGCAGCGGCGTTTCGTCCGGGAGATAGCGCAGACCCACGGCGAAGTGCGTCGGGTTTACCAGCAGAACGTCGGCTTTTTCCATCTCCTGCGGGGTGACCTTTTTCGCCGGCGCGTTGAGAATTTCGTGGGCCACGTGCTTGCGGTGGCCTTTGGTGTGCGGGTCGCCTTCCATTTGCTTATATTCGTTTTTCACGTCCTCGTGGCTCATGCGGTTCTGCTTGAGGAAGAAGTATTTCTGCAGCGCGAAGTCGGCCACCGAAAACACCAGCATGACGCCAACGATGGTGTGGGCGAGGGTTTCCAGCATCGCCACGCCCGCGTGCCAGAAGCCGTCCAGCGTGCCGCCTGACAGATTGGCCATTTGCGACAGGCGAGGCTTGATCAGCAGCCAGAACACCACTGAAAGGGTGATGGCCTTCAGCAGGCTGTTGAGGATCTGAATAAACTGCTTCACCGAAAACATCTCTTTGAATTTATTCAGCGGGTTTAGCGCATCGAGCTTCGGGGCCAGCGCGGCGATGGCAAACAGCGGGCCAAACTGGATCCAGCCCGCGGCGATGCGCAACAGGATAACGGTGCCCACCGTCATCATAAAAAACACCCCAACGGTCAGCAGCGCCGCGCCGCCAACTTCCCCTAAGGCCTGGCTGAACGGGCTGCTCAGGCGCTGCAGCGGCAGGATCATCAGCGACTGCAGCTTCGCCATACTGGCTTCCATCATCGAAAAAATAAGCTGCAGCACGCCAAACATGATCAGCAGCTTGGGAATGTCCTGGCTCTGACTAACCTGGCCTTTTTTACGGGCTTCCTGCAGCTTGTGGGGGCTGGCCTTCTCTGTTTTTTCACTCACGGTTTGGCACCCTCCGAAGCGGCGTTACCAGGTGGTTTGACGGGCAGGAAGAATATCCGCCAGATGGGGGATCATGTCGCGCAGGGTGCTGAACTGATGGCCGGCAAAATACTCGAGCGTAGGCAGATAAAAGATGAAGAACAGCAGCCCGGCGATGCATTTTAGCGGCACGGTCAGCACCGTGGCCTGCAGCTGTGGGCTGTAGATGCTGAGCACGCCCACGGCAAAGTCGAGAAACAGCAGCAGCAGCACCAGCGGGCCCGCGTACAGAATAGTGTCGACAAACATCTGCTTAACCTGGGCGAGGAATACCAGGAAACCCTGCTCGCGGAAGTCTGGCAGCCAGCTGTCTACCGGCCACAGCCGATAGCTGTCCCAGATAACCTGGATGGCGAGGGACAGGCCAAAGTTGACGATAAGCACCATCATCGACCACTGTAAAAGCATATAGCCGAGCGGCGTTTCGTCGGCGCCCAACGCCGGGTTAAGCTGGCCGCCGCTGAGCGCCCCGCGCTGGTTATCAAACAGCACGCCAACCGACTCAAACAGCCAGAAGGGGAGCGCCAGCAGGTAGCCGAGAAAAATGCCCAATACGACTTCTTTGAGCATCATGGCGACAATGCCCCACGGCGTATGCGGCGCGTGGGTTAGCATTGGGACGATAGTGGGCGTCACGAAGAGCGCCAGCGGCACGACAATCGCCGTGCGGATCATGCCTTTCAGGGCGGAGAACGCGAACAGCGGCGTCAGCAGAACGCAGGGATAAATGCGGGCTATCGCCAGCCCGAGTGCCAGCATGCCGTTGAAGACAGGCGTCAGCTCGGCGGCAATCATCGCAGGGTTCCGGAGGCGGCCATCATGGTAAAGGCGGATTGCGCCAGCTCAACCATTTGCAGGCCAATCCAGCGGCCGCTCAGGGCTAGCGTGGTGCCAACCGCGACCAGCTTGATGGCGAAGGGCAGGGTCTGATCCTGGAGCTGGAACACCGCCTGCAGCAAAGAGACCACGATGCCCACCAGCACGGCGACAACCAGCGGCGGCGCGGAGAGCACCACCACCATCAGTACCGCCTGCTTAAACATGTAGATCATGTCCATAACGTCCTCACATATAGCTGTAGAACAGGCCGTCCAGCAGGCGCGTCCAGCCGCTCACCATAACAAACAGCAGGATTTTGAGCGGCAAAGAGATGGTCATCGGTGACACCATTTGCATCCCGAGCGCCAGCAGCACGTTGGAGACAATCAGGTCCACTACCAGGAAGGGAATGAAGATTAAAAAGGCGATTTTGAAGCCGTTTTGCAGCTCGGACAGGACGAAAGAAGGGATCAGGATCAGCAGGTTGTCGCGCTGGTGCACAACCTTTTCCGACAGATCTTTAGGCCACATGCGCTGGCTGTTTTCCATCAGGTGCGTTTCCAGATCCGGATCGCTGTTGCGCAGCATAAAGTCGGTCAGCGGCTTGATGCCATACTGCAGGCTGTTCTCTAAACGCTCGGCGCTGGTGGTGTCGAGGGGCTTTTCCTTAAAGCGGGTTTGCATCCCGTCAAATACCGGGGCCATCACGAAGAGCGTGGCGGCCAGCGCGATGCCGTAAAGCGCCATGTTGGGCGGCGTTTGCTGCACCCCGATGGCGTTACGCGTCAGCATCAGCACCATCGAAATCTTGAGAAAGCTGGTGGTTATCATCAGCAGCAGGGGCAGCAGTGAAATGGCCCCCAGCAGGATGGCCAGCGCCAGCGGATTGAATGAGCTGATATTCTCGGCCATCAGACGGGTTCCAGGGACGAACCTGCCTGGCGAAGCATGCGGGTCACCTGGAAACCGAGCGTGCCGTTAACATCCACCAGCTCGCCCTTGGCCAACAGGCTGTTACCGTGACACAACAGCGCCTCGCCCGGCGTAACGTGCTGCACTAATACCGTCGAGCCCGCGTCCAGCTGCTGCAGCTCGCCGAGCGTCAGCTGCAAATTGCCGCAGCGGATGGTCAAATCCAGCGACAAATCGTCGAAACTCCCCCGTGTTGTTTGCCATTCCCCGCTGGGTACCACTTCTTCGCCGTCCTGCTGCTCGTGGTACTCCAGGGGGACGTTCGGGTAAGTCATGGTTAGCTCCTCGCTATACGTAATGTGTAGTAAATCTCTGTGAGTCGTTTCGCTCGCCAGTTCCAGCTGAACCTGAAATTGTCGCCGTGCCAGCGGCATCACGCCGAGCCCTTCTGGTGAGAAAAAGGCTTCCGTCGGCAGCAGCAAATCTCCGACGGCCAGAGAGCGGGCGAAGCCTGTCGAAAGCTGGAGTTTGCCGACGGTCAGCGGCAGCTGGAGGGGGAGTTGTGGGTTAAGCGGCACGCTTCGCCGCTGCCAGCCCGCAAACTGCGTGAACTGGTGTAGCGTGGCCCAGGAGAGGGACAACCGCGTGCCGGCACTTTCTTCGCCGAGGCTGACCTCAAGGCGTAGCGTAATGTCGGGTTTTTCCTGCGCTTCGGCAGGCTGCATAAATTCAAATAGCCCGGCCAGCTGAGGGCTGAGCTGCTGGCTGAAATAGCGCCAGTACCAGGCATTATCTTCAGTGGAGATACCCGGCAGCGCCGGGCAGTCGGCCATCAGCCTCAGCACAGGCAGCGGGTCACTAAATATCAATGCCCCTGCCGCACAGTGAAAAGTTTCAGCCTGCGCCGCCGTTTGCTCAGCCGTCGATGACGGCAGCAGGCGAAGCTCACCCGGCACGCCCTCAAGGGAAAACGGCAGCCGCCAGCCGGAGCCAATCCAGTGCCGCAGCCGGGCTTCATCCGGTGACTGAGCGGCAAGCGTTAGCCGTTTCATACCGCCCCCCGGCGCTTAAAGCGCAGGCGAACTTTTTTCCCCATACGGCCGCTGAGCGAGCCCTGGCCGTCCTGTTCAAAGCCGCGAACCTTATCCCAGGCATGAGCCGAAAAGCCGAGTGCAATATCCAGCCCATCGCCGTTGGTCGGGGTCACCTGGGCCACGACCTCGCCCAAATCCGGCAGCAGCAGGCTGAACCGGGCGGGCAGGCTTTCCTGCTGCTCAATGCCCTGCACCAGGTGCGATTCAAGCATGGCCTGCAGGGCGGAAGCCGGCGATTCACTGGCCTGCTGCGGCTGTTCGGTGCCGCTCAGCGAACCGTCGAACAGGTTCAACGCAAGTACCGGCATCAGCGGCGCAGGCTCGTCCTCAGACAACAGGTCGCTAAACTCTTTTTCATCCCGCGACAGTTTCTGGCGGTCGCTGGCCCGGCTAAAAGCAGGCGTGCTTCGAGCGGGCATCTGCGGCAGGGCGGGCGCGTTATTCGTCGGCGTCTGCGGCGCGCGCGGCGCGGGTGCCTGCGGAGCGTTATCAGGCTGGTGACGCGGCTGCGGCGCAGGATGAGATTTTTGCCAGAGTCCTGGCTGCGGATGGGCGGTTTTTAGCGCGTGATGGATCATAAGGCGTTCCCCTGATTTTGGTTGAGCAAATACTCCATTTTTTCAATGTCCCGCTGGCAGCGCTGCACGGCCAGCTGCGCGTCGTTCAGGCGCGCCTGCTGCTGCTGCACTTCTTCTTGCAGCTGCTGCGTGCGTTGAATTTGTTGGATAACGCCCGCGCGGGTTGTTTTTTCGACGTCCAGCGTTTCCCGCAGGTCGTTCAGCGGCTGGGTGACGCCTGCGTGCTGCGGCACGAAATCATTGCGCAGCTGCAAATAGCCGATTTTCTGCTCTGCCAGCTGCTGTTCGCCCAGTTCGACGGCCTGCTGGCCGCGCCGGAGGTGCTGTTCATGCTGGCGCTGCTCGCGTTCGCAGTGGCGTAACCGACGGCGGCGAATGGGCAGCAGGGTATTCAGAACCTGCTCCAGAGCGACCTGCTGCGGGTCAGGAGAGAGCGGAGTTTCGGCATCAATATGACGGCGCACAGGCGATCGCCTCCTGCAGCTGCTGACGGGTAGCCATAAAGTCGCTTGGGGCGTGGTTCGCCTGGCGCAAAAACGCGTTAATCGCCGACTGAGACTGCACGGCGGCGTCGGTCATCGGGTCGTTGCCCGGCTGGTATTCGCCGAGGCGAATGAGCATTTCGACCTGCTGATAAGCCGACATCATCTGGCGCAGCGTGCTGGCTTCGGCAATGTGTTCCCGCGGCACCACGTTGCTCATGGTCCGGCTCAGGCTCGCCAGCACGTCGACGGCGGGATAGTGGCCGCGCTCCGCCAGGCGGCGGGTTAAGACGATGTGGCCGTCGATCAGCGAGCGGACTTCATCGGCCACGGGATCGTTCATCGAGTCCTGCTCAATCAGCACCGAATAAAGGGCGGTGATCGAGCCACGCGACGTTTTCCCGGCGCGTTCAAGCAGCCCCGGCAGCAGGGTATACACCGACGGTGGCAGCCCGCCACGTCCAGGCGGTTCGCCGAGCGCCAGGCCGATTTCACGCTGGGCGCGAGCAAAACGCGTCAGCGAGTCGATAATCAGCAGCACGTTTTTGCCTTTGTTACGGAAAGCTTCGGCAATGGCCGTGGCGGTAAATGCGGCGCGGGCACGCTCCATGCTGCTGCGGTCGGAGGTGGAGCAAACCAGCACGGTGCGGGAGCGCAGTTCGGCATCCAGTTCGTGATCCAAAAATTCTCGTAGCTCGCGGCCACGTTCGCCAATCAGGCCGAACACGATGGCATCGCACGGCGTGTTGCGCGCCATCTCGGCGAGCAGGGTGGTTTTGCCGCAGCCTGCTCCCGCAAAAACGCCCACGCGCTGGCCCACGCCAATCGTCAGGACGCCGTCAATGGCGCGGATGCCGGTTGGCAGAGGTGTATCAATGCGCGGCCTGTCCGTGGGCGGAGGAGCATCGCCGAGCACGCCACGGGCGTCCGGCGTCTCGCTGGCTAAAGCAAACGCGGAGAGGCTGTCTTCGTCAATGGCGCGGCCAAATCCGTCCAGCACGCTGCCGAACAGGCTGTCCGACACGCTAATCGAGTGGGGCTGAAACAGCGGCGTGACCCGTGCACCCTGGGCAATGCCGTCCAGCGGCCCCAGGGCGGAAAGCAACGTGTGGCGCGGATTAAAGCCGACAACTTCGGCCATTACTTCGGTGCCGCCGCTGCGGCTGATAAGACACAGATCGCCGATGCGCGCCTGGGGCAGGCTGCTTTCGAGCAGAATGCCGCTGATGCCGGTGATACGGCCGTGGGCTCTGACGGCGGAAAGCTGGCTCAGGGCGCGGTGGCGCGCTGCAAACCAGTCGTCGAGGTCGGTCTGATAGCGCCCCATTACCACTTCACCGCGATGTTTTCTTTGCCGCCAAACTGCACGCTGTCGGCGGTAATGCCGGTCAGGCGCAGGCCGTTTCTTTCGTCGCCGACAAACAGGCGCTGCCCGTCTGCGGTCACGATATTGGCGTGTGGCCCGGCGGTTATTTGCACGATGTGGAAGGGCAGTACGGCCTCGCGCACTTTGGTCTGGTTGTTGAGCGCTATTTTCAGCTGATAATCGCTGCGGATGCTGTCCACCATGCGGCTGACAATCGGCAGCTGGTTTTCCTGCAGCTCACCGGTGAGCGTAATGCCCTGCGGCGTGCTGGTGAGCTGCACTTTGTTGTAAAGCTCTCGCTCTCGCAGATCCTGTTCCACCAGGCTGCGCAGTTCATTACTGCTGGCGATCGCCGGTTTGATTTGCGGCTCTTCGTCGCTGTTTTGCTGGGCGATACCGGGCTGCAGCACCCAGCTGAAGATGGTGAAGGTCAGCAGCATCAGGCTGGACAGGGTGAAGATTTGCGCCCAGCGCGGCAGAATTTTTGCCAGCAGCGAGCGGCGAACGGCTGGGGCCGGTTTGCTTGGCGTGCCCCCGATTGGCTCACGCGCAGCGGAGGCCGTTTCGCTCTGGCTGGCTACCGGCACCGGCGGTGGCGGCGGGCGGTTATCCCATTCTTCGTCGGCGGCGGCAAGCGTCAGCCAGACGCCCCCGACGGCGAAGATTTCGCCCGGCTGCCACAGCTGCTGTTCGCTCAGGCGTTCGCCGTGGCGATGGCAAACCGTGCCGTCCATCGGCGTGAGCATCCAGCCTTCGGCGCTGCGGCTAAGCAGGGCGTGGCTGGCCTTGATACCGCCATCGTTGAGCTGCAAATCGCTGTCGGCCGAGTTGCCCAGTTGCCAGCGTTCGCCGCTTAACGGCAGCGCCGCGCCTTCATGTAATCCGTTTAATACTCTCAGCTCATACATGGCAGCACCCTTTAGGCAGTGAAGGCGTCAAGCGCGTTCTCGTGAATATCAATGCGTCCCAGCACGTTGACCGGCAGGTTAAATTGCAGCTCGGCGAAGGACAGCACCGGGACGTGATGGAATTCGTCCTGGATAAGCAGGCGCAGCGGGCTGCGTAAGTCCTGGGCAGACAGCAGCACGCTGGTTTGTCGTTGGAACAACGGGAACACTTCCCGCAGCTGTTCGAGCAGCAGGGCGTGTTTGTCCTGGCTGAGGGCGAAGAAGGTTTCGTTCTGCGTCTGGCGCAGGCTGTCGCGCAGGATCTCTTCGGTTTCCGGCGTCAGTAACCACACCTGCATCCCGCCGCCGTGGCTGTACTGGTGGCAGATGTGTTCTTTAATATCGATTCGCACCTGGTCGACCAGCAGGCCCACATCCCGCTCGTGCTGGCCGTGAACAATCAGCGATTCGGTGATGCTGCGCACCGAACGCAGCGAAATACGCTCGGCCACCAGCCGCTGTAGCACCGCGCTCAGGCGGGTTATCGGGAAGATGCGCTGGAACTCCTGCGCCAGCTCCGGCAGGTCCATCTCCAGCCACGAGATAATGGCGCGGGTTTCCTGCAGGCCGATGAAACGCGGGCCGCTGGCAAACAGGGCTTCTTCCATACGGGCCAGCAGCAGCTGGTGTGAACTCCAGGACTCCATCTGGAATTTATCCAGCAGCGGGTCGTTTTCCTCCAGCCACGTCCAGCCTTTTTCCTGTGGGTAGGTTTCGGTGCTGAGCCCGGTGCCGGTTTCCTCCTGCGCCAGCAGGCGGTAGTCCAGCGCTCGCTTATTGGGCGTAAAAGTGCCAATCACTTTAGGCACTTCGTAGACCAGAAAACGGAATTCATCGTCGGGCTGGTACGGCGAAAAATCGATGTTAAACACCGGCAGGGTGAAGCCGTACTGGTTCACAATGCGGTTGCGCAGGCGGCGTATATCCTCGATAAGCGCCATCGCCGCCGGGTCACCGGCGCGGGCAGACGAGAAGCTGAGCACAAACAGGCGGCTGGGGTTGAAGGTGCGAATATCCTCTTCGCCGTTGGCTTCCGGGGCGACAATTTCACCGCCGGTGTTGGTGGCCGCCGCGCGCCTGGCTCGCCATAGCTGGAACAGCCCCGAACTCAGGGCAATGACCCCCAGCACGATGAACACCAGCGTCGGCATCCCAGGCAGCAGGCTGAAGCAGAACATGCCGATGGCGGACATTATCCAGGCTTTAGGCTGGTTGGTGAGCTGGTCGCTTATCTCGCGGCCAATGTTGTTGTCCGGGATGTCCTCGTTTGCCGACACGCGGGTGATCATCATCCCGGCGGTCAGGGAGATAAGCATCGCCGGGATCTGGTCAATCAGGCCGTCGCCGATGGTCAGAATTGAGTAAACGTTGGCGGCGTCGCCGGCGGCCATGCCCAGCTGCAGCACGCCAATGCAGAAGCCGCCGACCATGTTGATGCTGAGGATGACGATGCCGGCTATGGCGTCGCCTTTAACGAACTTCATGGCGCCGTCCATCGCCCCGAACAGCTGGCTCTCTTTCGCCAGATCCTCGCGCTTGCTCTTTGCCTGCTGAACGTTAATCAGCCCGGCCCGCAGGTCGCTGTCGATGGACATCTGCTTGCCCGGCATGGCGTCGAGGGTAAAGCGGGCGGCCACCTCGGCGATACGCTCTGAGCCTTTGGTGATCACGAGGAAGTTCACCACCGTCAGGATCAGGAACACCACCAGGCCGACCGCCAGGTTGCCACCGACCACAAAGTTGCCGAAGGCGGTAACGATGTGCCCGGCGTTTTGCTGCAGCAGGATTTGGCGCGTGGTGGAAATCGACAGCCCGAGACGGAACATGGTGGTCAGCAGCAGCACCGCCGGGAAGGTGGTGAATGCCAGCGGCTTGGGCAGGTACATCGCCGTCATGATGAGCAGGCACGAGACGCTGATGTTGACCGCGATCAGTACGTCAATCAGCCCCAGCGGCAGCGGGATGATCAGCATGAACACCACCGCCAGCGCGATGAAAGCCCCCACCACTTCGGAGCGTTGCATGGCGGTAATCGCCAGGCGGTTGAGAAGGTTAAACAGCGTGTTCATTGTCTTTTCAATCCTGATGAAGTCCGTTTACTGCGCCAGCTGGCTGCGTTTTTCCCACGCGGCGTATTCGCCGTTCAGGGTGCGCAGCAGGAGCAGAGCGTTGTGGCGGGTGTCATCGTTGCCGCCCCAGATTTTTTCCGGCAGCGCCTGAAGCAGCGTCAGCAGTCCGTTGAAAAAGAGCGATTGCTGCAGCGGTTTTTCGCCCACAACCTGCAGTCCGAGCTGGGTCAGGTCGCGCGAGTAGAAGCCGTTGCGGCACATGCTGAGCAAAGAGCGGGTCATCACGTCGGCGCCCATCGTGACGTGGGAGTACTTGCTCTTCAGGCGGTCGAGGAACTGCGCGACTTCCGACAGCGTGTGGGTAATGGCGCGGGTATCGTTCAGCCCGGAAAGCAGGCGGCGCAGGGCCGTTGGTGGCGCTGACGGGGCCAGGGCGGCGATATCATCCGAAAGCGCACGCTGCAACGTTCGCAGCGCAGGCACGAAGCCTTCGACGCCAAACTTGTCCAGCAGCACGTCCATGATGTTGTCGGCGGACTGCTGGTTGATCACGCCGCTGTAGTAAAGCTTGCGCATTTCGCGCTTCTGCCCCGGGTCGCTGCTAAAGGCGGCAATCGCCGGGGCGGTGTTCACCCCTGCGTTAATTTTTTCCGGGTGCTGCTGCTGGAGCTCGGCCAGCATGCGTTCGACGTGCGCCGCCAGCGCAGGGTTACTGCCGTTACGCAGGCGCATCGCCATCAGGCTGAGGGTGACAAATGCCGAAGCCGGGTCGTTGTTGGCCTGTTCCAGCAGGTCCTCAAGAGTGGGATTTTTCCCGTCCGAGTCTGACAGCAGCCGCTCAAACGCGGATTCCTGCCCGGCCTGGTCTTTCCCGGACGGGCTTTCCAGCAGGCGGCCCAGCTCCACAAGGTGGGTAACCTTGATCGCCGCCACCGAGACGCGGCGCTGCTGGGTACCCTGCGTGCGCTGCTCCTCATGTTTGATTTTCTGCTCGATGCTTTCTGCAAAGGCTGACGCCATCGACTCTTGCGCCGCACCGGGCCGCTGAGGCGCGGGCGCAGCGCGAGGGGCTGACGATGAGCTGCTCGCCGCGCTTTTATCACTGTTCGTGTCGCTGATTAGCTCATCGACCAGCGCGTCCGCCTGTTCGGTTTCAAGACGCAGATTATGGTGGTGATGGTGCTGGGGGATTCTCATGTTCATTGCGTTGTGCCTTACCCGATTCGCCTGTCTGTGTGTGGGTTAAGGCCTGGGGAGGTTCCCCCGCAAATAAAATAATTTCCGCTCTCGAGGGCTGTGTAAGAAGTTGCACAAACCGGCTTTCAGGCTGTGTGTGTTTTTACTCATATTATTCCGAGTTTAAAATTTTAAATTAATAAAATCATATTGTTATGTTGGTTTATTTCGCTGGCATGGCGCTTGCTATAGGACGAACTCCTGAATCTATTCACTAAAAAGGTGTTCACCATGTCAGCCATGTTTGATTTCGAATCACAGGTCTTTCCGCAAGTGCAGCCGACTTTTGAGCCCAACGTTGTGCAGGGCGAGTTTCCGGTGGTTAACTGGGAGCGAGTAATGCGCGACAACGAGCAGCGTCTGTATAATTTTATTCGTAAACGCGTGGCAAACTTTGCCGATATAGAAGATCTGGTGCAGAACACCTGGTATGAGGTGATTCGCAATAAGCACAAGTTTTGCGGCTCATCGCGCCCGGAAACCTGGATGTTTGGGATTGCGGTAAACCTGGTGAAGAACCACTACAAATCCGTCAAAGTGAGCTACCTGCACGATGAGCTAAATGACGACGTGCTCGGGACGCTGCTGCATTCGGAGCAGCCAGAAGGGGTGACAGAGGGCAAGGATATCCTGGCGAAAGTGTTGCAGAGAATTTCGCAACTCCCTGAAGATTATCAACAATTATTACAACTGATCGTCGATAATGACATCAGTTACCAGGAAGCGGCCGACCGGATGACCATTCCGATCGGCACCGTTCGCTCACGTCTTTCCCGTCTCCGGCAGTCCTTAAAACAGGATCTGGGGTGGGATAGCCTGAACTGAGCCACGTTCGCTTCGTTATCCCCTGAACGAGAAGAATAATACCCTATGAAACAAGACGGCGGGCCGCATCCACGGCCCAATGACTCTCCGGATTTGCTGGGCGCCGCTTTCAACAGTATGCGCGAGCTGGTTTTCATCGTTGACAGGGATTTCACTATTGTTTTTGCCAATCATAAGGCGCTCAGCGTTTGCCTGCCGGCAAATGAAGGGCGTCTTTCAGGCGAAAATATTTTCACCCGCCTGCGGGGCTACGGCGATCTGCCGCTGCTCGCGGTGGTGGAGCAGCAGCTGGAGCAGCCGGAGCATTCGCTGTACGGCGATAAAATCAACGCCCGCTTTCACGCCTCGCCCGATCTGGTGATTCCGGTGGAAGTTTGCCCGAGTCGCTTTGCGTTCCAGGGGCAGAACTGGGTGATGATGGTGGTGTGCGATACCCGCTACCGCAACGACATTCATCGTTTTTACTACGACCGAGAAAACGAACTTCGCGACATTCTGGATAACGTGCCCGATGCTATTTTGCGCGTGGACAGCGAGCAAAGGCTGCTCTATGCCAACGAAACGGCGCTGCAGTGTATGCCCAGGAGCGCGGCGGCTATCGGCCTGAAAATGAATTCGCTCATCGGCGACTCGACCCTGATGGAGCAGATCAACTGGTCGCTGCAGCTGGTGCTGCGCAAGCACATTCAGCTGGAGGCCGTGCTGCATGGCGTGCGCTCCGACTCACGGATAGGGAGGATTTATCAGGCGCGTTTTATTCCTGAGTTCACGCCGCAGCAGACGCTGAAATCCGTGCTGGTGATCGCTCGTCCGGCCTCCCGGCAATATTTTGCCGAACAGCAGGTGCGCCAGACCCACGAACAGCTGAGGCAGATGACCCAGAAGATGCAAAGCAGCGTCGAAAACGAACGCAAGCATATGGCGCGAGAAATTCACGATGAGCTGGGGCAGCATCTTACCTCACTGCGGGTAGGGATCTCCCTGCTGGGGCAGAACCATCCCGCGCTCCAGCATGAAGTCGAACCTTTGACTCAGCTGGTGGATGGCACCATTAAAGTGGTGCGTGATATTGCCACCCAATTGCGCCCGGCGGTGCTGAATATGGGGCTGAAGCCCGCGCTTATCTGGCTGCGGGACCAGTTCAATAAGCTCCGCTCCGGGGTCTGTACGTTGACCATTCAGCCGCTGCCGGTGTCGCTGTGTGACGATGAGGTGACGGCGATTTTCCGCGTAGTGCAGGAGTCGCTCACCAACGTTCAGCGGCATGCGAAAGCGCGGGAAGTGGAAGTGAAGGTGCTGACCCGGGGCAACGTCGTGCTTATTTGCATCAATGATGACGGCCAGGGGTTTGATCCGGGCCTGGTGTCCGAGGGGGCATTTGGGCTGCTGAGCATGCGGGAACGCTGCATGATGAAGGGCTGGACGTTTAACATCCACAGCACGCCGGGTAAAGGGAGCTGCGTGCATATCGAGATCCCTTATACCCAGCCGGGCGCGGCTAAAGTTTATGATAACGAATAGCAAACTTGATGATGTCGGCGTTGTTGTCGAACTGCATTTTTTCCATCATGCGGGTTTTATGGGTGCTGACCGTTTTGTTGCTGATGCTCAGCGTCTCCGCTATGCCGTTGACATTTTCGCCGCTGCTCAGCAGACGGAGGATCTGCTTTTCGCGCTGGGATAGCGTGGCGTAGCGGCGAAGCTGGTCGTTTTCCTGGGTAGAAAAGACGATGGCTTCCGCCAGCGAAGGGTCGATATAGCGCTGGCGGGCGGCCACGCGATGGATGGCGTGCAGCAGCGTTTGCGGGGCCTGATCTTTAGTAATGAAGCCGTGGGCACCGCTGGCGAGGACCATCTGGGCGATTTGCGGCTCGTTGTGCATGCTTAATACCAGCACCGGCAGCATCGGCCACAGCCGGGTGATTTGCTGCACCAGTTCCGGCCCGGACTCGCCGGGCATGGAGAGATCCAGCAGCAGCACATCAACATCGATTTCCGTCAGCAGCGAGAGCACCGTTTTGCCACAGCCGGCTTCCGCCACCACTTTAATTTTCTTATCCAGTGAAAAAATTTGTTTCAGGCCCTCGCGCATCAAAATGTGATCGTCCGCGAGGAGGAGTCTGATTGCCATACCGTCTGTCATCCATAATTTATAGTTATTAAATTGTTCTTTTTTATAAAAATAATTATCGCGCACGAATTGCAAAGACGCGTGATAAATGAACATAGCAGCCTCGCCGCGGCGAATCTAGCTCTGCCGGGGGCGATAAAGGTTGCAGCTTGTTACAAGTTGCCCACGCGTCCCGTGCCGGGCGCGATGGCGCAACGATTTTGCTGCGCTCAGGAACCAGCGCGCCGCTCTTCCCACTTAACCTTTTGACTCAACAACTAAAGTGGGGAGATATCATGCCGTTGAACAGCGTTGATACCAGCTTGCGGGTCGATCCTGGCCTGATAAGCGGTAACTCAAACCGACGGGTATCCATGCGCATCGCGCTGGAGCCTAACAATCCTCAGCACTTCGACTGCACCGTGAAGGTGTCGTCGCGCCGGGCGGATGCGCTCTATTACGCCAATAAAGCGATAGATGATACCTGGCGCATTCTGGACATGGGGTCGGGCAACCAAAAGAACCATGTTCGCGCCACGATGGGTGAATCCTATAAGCGAACGCTGCTGGCGCAGAAGGGAACGGGCAATGGGGACTACACCGTGCGAGCCTGGGAGGCTTCTAAGTTTCGTGCGGGTAACTGCGGTGAAATGGCGGCGGTGAATGCGCTATTGCTGGCTAACTCTCGCGTCAAACAGCCGGTTTCCGTGGTGCATAACCGCGACGTAGACCATGCCTTTGTGATCATTGGCGATCCGCGCGTAGACGGGAAGTCCATTGTGTCCGATCCCTGGCCGGAGTTTGGCCGCGCCATGAGGCTGGAGGACGCGAAATTCGGCGATAGTTTCCACGTATTGCAAACGTTCCAGCCTGGCTACAGGGATGATGATGTCCGCGAGAAGCTGCTGCGTGGCGAGAAAGCGACGCAGGCGGAAGTGGACAAAGCGTTCCGCAAGGCGGCGCCAAAACTTGCGAAGCTCAGTCCGGAACAGCTGCGTGACTCAGTGGCCGCCGGGCCGGGATACGTGCAGCGCCACGCCTCCAACAATCTGGGTATTCAGTATGACGGCAGCGACAGCCGTGGCGTGGTGCAGCATTTTGACCAGTCGTTGTCCGCGGGGCAGCTACGTTCCCGTATGAGCGGACCCCAGGCTGCCGCTGAGGCGCAGCAGCGTGGGGCCCCGGCCCCGACGTTCAGCAGTAACGATCGTCCTCGTCAGCGCACGGAGTCCTTTGCCGCAGAATCATCCTCTCGCGGCCGCCGCCCACGAACGGCATCAAATGCGGTACCGCCCGCAGCGCCTCGTCGGCGGGCAAACTCCATCGATGTTCGTCCGGCACCAATGCCGATTTACGCACCGCCGCCACCGGCACCGGGAAATATGTACAGCACCATCCCGCTTCCGGCTTCCGGGCCTGCTTTTCATTACGGGCCGCCACCCGCTGCGGCACCGGTTTACAGCTACGGACCGCCGCCGATGCATGCCCACGCGCCTGTGCACGGCATGAATAGCCGACCGGTCTACCGCGAGCCGCCGGTGATTCCACCCGACGTTTACGGCACCGCGCCAGCCCCGGCCCGAACGCGGCCTCGTTCTAACTCCGTGACCGCCGCTTTCCGGCGAATTTTAGGTAACTAACGATGCCCGCACCTTCAAAACTAGCGCAAATTTTACAGCCGCTGCTGGCCGATGATCTCGGCCAAAAAGCCGAGCTGGAGAACGCCGAAGGCTATTCCGTAGAGCTTGCCGAGGGCTTAACGCTGGAGATCAGCGAGTCCCCGGTGGGGCACCTGCTGCTGAGCTGTATTTTGCCCGTGCGGCCAACCCGGCTGAGTGACACCGAAACCCTCTCGGTGCTGCTGCAGGCAAACCTGCTGGGAATGGATTACCCGCCGGTGCTCACCGGGCTGCTGCCTGAACAACAGCAGGTCGTGCAGTGGAGCAGCCTGCCGTTTCACCAGCTCGAGCCGGAAGTGTTAAAGCGGCTGTTTAACCGCTTTGCCCTGCAGGCCGAAAAGCTGGCCGCCTGGCTCGTATAAAAATCACCCTCACGTTTTAGCCGCCGGAGTGCGGTTAAAACGTTTTCCGCAATGAGCTTCGCAGAAGAGGAAAAAACGCTACTGTCAGGGGAGTAAAAGTGAAACAATAGTGGCTGTTTATACAGTAGAAGTGATGTTATGGCTTTGTCGTCGGCGCAAAAAGCGCAAATCGGTGCCTGGTATAAGGCGCTACAGCAGCAGATCCCGGACTTTATTCCGCGAGCGCCTCAGCGGCAGATGATCGCCGAGGTGGCGAAGACCCTCGCCGGTGAGGAAGGGCGGCATCTGGCTATCGAAGCACCGACCGGCGTCGGCAAAACCCTCTCTTACCTGATTCCCGGCATTGCCATCGCCAGGGGAGACCAAAAAACGCTGGTGGTCAGCACCGCCAACGTTGCGTTGCAGGATCAGATTTACAGCAAAGACCTGCCGCTGTTGCGCAAAATCATTCCTGACCTGAAATTTACCGCCGCCTTTGGCCGTGGGCGTTACGTCTGCCCGCGTAACCTGGCCGCGCTGGCAACCGACAACTTTACCCAGGGCGATTTGCTGGCCTTTCTCGATGATGAGATGGCACCGACCAGCAAAGCCGAGCAGCAGCGCTGCGCCAAACTCAAAGCCAGCCTCGACGGCTATAAATGGGACGGGCTGCGCGACCATACCGACGAGGCCATCGAGGATGACCTCTGGCGGCGGCTAAGCACCGATAAAGCCAGCTGCCTGGGGCGGAACTGCCACTGGTATAAAGAGTGCCCGTTCTTTGTGGCCCGCCGCGAAATCGACGAGGCGGAAGTGGTGGTCGCCAACCATGCGCTGGTGATGGCGGCGCTGGAAAGCGATGCGGTGCTGCCGGAAGCGAAAAACCTGCTGCTGGTGCTGGACGAAGGGCATCACCTTGCCGACGTGGCTCGCGACGCGCTGGAGATGAGCGCCGAGGTCACGCCGGGCTACAGCCGCCTGCAGCTGGACCTGTTCAGCAAGCTGGTGGAAACCTGCATGGCGCAGTTCCGGCCCAAAAGCCCGCCGCCGCTGACCTCTCCTGAACGTTTGACCAACCATTGCGATGAAGTTTACGAGCTGCTGCAGTCGTTTCACGCTATCGTCGGCCTGTGGCTGCCGGGCGAGCGGGAAGGGGAGCACCGCTTTGAGATGGGCGTGCTGCCCGAAGAGGTGATGGTCATTTGCCAGCGGCTGGCAAAGCTGATGGAGGCGCTGCGTAGTCTCTCAGAAGCGCTGCTGAACGATCTGAGCGAAAAAACTGCCAGCCATGACATCGTGCGCCTGCACCGGGCGCTGCTGCAGATGAACAGGGCGCTAGGCTTCTTTGAAGCGCAGAGCAAACTGTGGAAGCTGGCGGCGATGGAGCAGGCCTCCGGCGCGCCGGTGTCGAAGTGGGTCACGCGTGAAATCCGTGAGGGGCAGCCGCATCTTTTCTTCCACTGCGTGGGCATCCGCGTTAGCGATCAGCTGGAGAAAATGCTCTGGCGCAAGGTGCCGCACGTGATAGTCACCTCTGCCACGCTGCGTTCGCTAAACCGTTTTGACCGCCTGCAGGAAATGAGCGGGCTGCGTGAGAAAGCGGGCGACCGCTTTATCCATCTGGACTCGCCGTTTAACCATATCGAGCAGGGTAAAATCGTGATTCCGAAGATGCGCGTTGAGCCACTGATGGAGCACGAGGCGCAGCATATTGCCGAGATGGCGGCGTTCTTCCGTGCGCAGCTGGCACTGGGCGAGCACAAAGCGATGCTGGTGCTGTTTGCCAGCGGCCGGGCGATGCAGCAGTTTTTAACCCATGTCACCGACCTGCGGCTGATGCTGTTGGTGCAGGGCGATCAGCCTCGCTACCGGCTGGTGGAGCTGCACCGCAAGCGCGTTGAGGCCGGGGAAACCAGCGTGCTTATCGGCCTGCAATCTTTCGCCGAAGGGCTGGATCTGAAAGGCGAGCTGCTGACCCAGGTCCATATCCATAAAATCGCCTTCCCGCCGGTAGACAGCCCGGTGGTCGTCACCGAAGGGGAGTGGCTGAAAAGCCTTAACCGCTATCCTTTCGAGGTGCAGAGTTTGCCCAGCGCCTCTTTTAACCTGATCCAACAAGTTGGACGTTTAATTCGCAGTCACGCCTGCTATGGTGAAATAGTCATTTACGACCGCCGCCTGCTGAGTAAACGCTACGGCGAGCGCCTGCTGGCCGCGCTGCCGGTGTTCCCGATTGAACAGCCCGAAGCGCCGGAAGCAAAAGTGATAATAACGACGCCGAAACACACTGTACGGCGCAAACGTGTGAGCAAGAAATAGCAAGGAGAGTCTGAATGGACTATCGCAAAATCATTAAAGAAATTGGCCGGGGGAAAAACCACGCCAGAGATCTCGATTTTGATACCGCGCGCGGATTGTATAGCCATATGCTGAAGGGCGAAGTGCCTGACCTGGAGCTGGGCGGCGTGCTGATTGCCCTGCGTATCAAGGGCGAAGGCGAAGCGGAGATGCTCGGTTTTTATGAGGCAATGAAGCAGCACGTTATTGCGCTAACCCCGCCGCCGGGTAAACCGATGCCGATTGTCATCCCTTCCTATAACGGCGCCCGCAAGCAGGCGAACCTCACGCCGCTGCTGGCGCTTTTGCTCAACAAGCTGGGTTACCCCGTGGTGGTCCACGGCGTGAGCGAAGACCCAACCCGGGTGTTAACGGAAACCATTTTTACGCTGCTGGGCATTGAACCAACGCGCTACGCCGGACAGGCGCAGGCGAAGCTTGAGTCTCATCATCCCGTCTACCTGCCAATTAGCGCGCTTTGCCCGCCGATGGAAACCCAACTGGCGATGCGCTGGCGCATGGGCGTGCGTAACAGCGCGCATACGCTGGCGAAGCTGGCCACGCCGTTTGCCGAAGATGCCGCGCTGCGTCTGGCCAGCGTTTCTCATCCGGAATACGTGCCAAAGGTGGCGAAGTTCTTTGCCGATATCGGCGGCCGTGGGCTGTTAATGCACGGTACCGAGGGCGAGGTGTACGCCAATCCGCAGCGTTGCCCGCAGATTACGCTGATTGATGACAAGGGAACCCGCGTGGTCAGCGAGCGGCAGACCGACGTCGACGGCGAGGCCGTTGTGCTGCCGTCGGGCAAAGATCCTGCCGTGACCGCACGCTGGATTGAGCGCTGCGTGGCGGGCGTTGAGCCGGTGCCGCAGTCGCTGAAAATTCAGATGGCCTGCTGCCTGCTGGCCACCGGCGAAGTGGCCACGCTTGAGGCTGGCCTGGCGCGTGTTGCTGAAGTTTTCTGAACGACAAACAAAAAAAAGCCCGCGACAGGCATCGCGGGCAAACAAGGGTAACATCAGGGTTAAACAAGGGTAGTGCTATCAAGGCCGATGAGGGTACCGGCCTCAATGAGGGTAATGCCTGAGCGCGTGATTATTTGTAGATAACCGCGGTGCCGCTCATTTGACCTTCGGTGTTGGCAGAGGTAATCGCGTAAGAGCTTGCGCCTGCTGCTTCTGCTTTAGCCGCCAGTTTTGCTTCCAGGCCATCCAGGGTCGTTGCGCCAGTTGCGGAAACAACACCAATTTTATTCAGGTTCTGTGTCTGTGCTTCGTTCACGGATTGGGCAGCGAAAGCACCGAAAGACAGAGTTGAAAGAGCAATTGCAGCTACAGCATATTTGATGGTTTTCATGGCTAAATTCTCGCAGGTTGTTCTGTTAAGGTGACGTTGTTCCGTCGATGTGATTATGGTCACACTTTTTAGTGGAAGAATAAATCGAAGAGAATTGACGACCTTAATCAAAAAAATTGAATTAGTTATAACCTGTTGAAATAAGTAGTGATTACGAGGTAAATAGTTTCGCTGCGTGACGTTAACCCTGGAAACACTTAGTTTGCGCACATTTTGCTACTCTTTTTGTTAGTGCTGGTCGTACCTGATGTGCAATCGCTTGCGCACGCTTTTTGGGATGACTTTGATTTTTTGCGCAGTAACCTGCCGGGGAAGCTTTTATAATGTTGTCTTTCCTTTTCAACCCGATGGATGAGGTTCGATGGAGATAAAGCTGCACTCCAACGCCACAACAACGCCGCGTACGCGTAAGTACATTCAGGAGTCCGAAAAAACGGACGGCGAGCTGGCGGATGAGCTGAACATTTCGGTCGATACCGTCCGTCGCTGGCGCATGCGCGACGACTGCTACGACAAGTCTCATCGGCCCAATACGATTCATCGTGCGTTAAGCCACGAGCAGGAGTCGATGCTGGTGTTTCTACGCCTGCGCCTCGCGCTTTCCCTGGACGAGCTTCTTGAAGCCGCGCGCTTGCTGATTCAGCAGGGGATTTCGCGCGCCAGCGTCAGCCGCATGCTGCAAAACTGGCAGCAGTCCCGCATGAGTAAGCCGGATCTCAAGCAGACTCCGGGCCATTTTGTGCTGGATGCCTTCCCGCTGCCGGAAATCATTAGCCACAAGCAGGGCGAGCTGCTGGTGTTCAGCGACCGCGTTTCCGGCTATATGGCCGTTGCGCTTCGGGAGCGCGGCAGCGAGGCTATGCCTGAGCCGCTGGTGGGATTTTTACGCGAAGGGCTTTCGCTGCCCCTGCTTTCGTTAACGGCGAAACCGTGCGTGTTCACCCGGAATCTCGCTGAGGCACTTGGCGTTCCTTTATATACGGCCCCGCAGGAAAGCTGGCTCGAAAAAGCCGGGCAGGGCAATTATCACCAGCAGCTGGATGGGCTGTTGAACGGCGAGCGCTTTGATAAGCGTCTGGGGTTAGGGGCCGTGCTGCTGGAGTTCGAAGACCTGTTGAATAAGAGGATCATCCGCAGCCGGCTGAAAAACCTCACGCCGGAAGCGTGGCTCAAGCTCAATCATCCCCGGCGTTAAGCGCCCGTTCGGGCGCTTCATATTAATGAAACGCTATTTCCCCTCACACAGCGACAGAAAATACTGCGTCAGCAAATGTGCCGGTCGGCCGCTGGCCTGGGTGAACTTCCCTCGCGACAGCGCGGTACCGCTGACGTCGAGATGCGCCCAGGGGCGTTGATGGCAAAACTTGCTGAGAAACTGCGCGGCAGACACCGCGATAGCGGCGTTGTTGGGCGGCGTGTTGGTATAGTCGGCAATGGCGCTCTTCACCTGGCCGTCAAAGCTTTCGTCCAGCGGCAAAGGCCAGACGCGATCCTGCGTCAGGCTGCCCGCCTGCTGCAGGCGCTGGCTTAACGCTTCGTTGTTGCTCATCAGCCCCGAAATGTCGTAACCCAGCGCTTTGACTACCGCGCCGGTCAGCGTGGCGACGTCGATCATTTCGGCGGGCTTAAAACGCTCCGCGGCATAGCTGAGCGCGTCCGCGAGAACCAGTCGCCCTTCGGCGTCGGTATTAATAATTTCTACGCTTGCTCCTGCGTGAGAGCGCACAACGTCACCCGGCATCATCGCGGTGCTGCCGGGCATGTTTTCCGCCAGCGCCATGACCGCCGCGACGTTGATGGGCAGGTTCAGGCGTTTCACGGTCTCCATCATGCCGAACACCACCGCCGCGCCGCACATGTCGTACTTCATCGTGCGCATGCCTTCGCCTTCCTTCAGCCACATCCCGCCGGTATCGAAGGTAATCCCTTTCCCGACCAGGGCATAAACCGGGTCTTGTTCGCCGGCACCCTGCCAGCGCAGCGTAACCAGCCGGGGCGGATTGACGCTGCCTTTTCCCGTGGCGTGCAGGCAGCCGAGGCCGTGGTCAAAAATGGCCTGCTCGTCGAGGATCTCACAGCTGGTTTGCGGATGCTGGGCGGCCCAGGCTTCTGCTTGCAGCGCCACATCCTGCGGGCGGCAGTCCAGCGCGGGCAAATCCGCCAGCTGGCGAGAAAGCTGCATTCCCTGAGCGATAGCCTCGGCCTGTTCAGCCAGGCGGCGCGCCAGGGCGTTGTTGGGCTCGGTTATCAGCCACAGTTCGCTGTCGCCTGGCGGCTGGTCCTGACGATAGCCCAGCTGCGGCAGCTGATAGAAGCGGTTGAGCAGGGCTATCAGCAGCGTGCGCAGCCGCACAAACGTGGTTTCGTCCGCCAGGTTAAAGCCCGCAAGGTCCAGCGCGACGGGCTGCAAAACGGGAGACGGCAGCAGCATTTCAACGGCAGAAAGCAGCTGGCGAAGCACGACTGGCTGGGTGACATCGGCAGAAGGCAGCAGCGTCAGGCGCTCGCATATACCCTGCAAGCCAAAGGCGGTTGTTTGCGGCTCATCATAGGTAGACATCTCTTCCAGCAGGGGCTGGAGCGCGTTCGGCCAGCGGCTCAGGGAAGTATTCCACAAGATAAGATGAGCGCTGTTAAAGGCAGCGTCGGGTGAAACTAGCTGGCATTTCATTGGATAACCTCCGCGGTGATGCGCTGTTGGTAGGCGTCCAGCCATTCGCTATCTGCCGGGCGGATGACCGTGCGGTTGCCGTCCCGGGCGGTGAGAAACACCTGCGCAGGCTGTGCTGGCGTGGCGACAGAGAAAGAGAAGTTGTCGATGGTGGTGGCCGCGCCGTATTCGCCCCGGTTGTTCATACAGACGACGGACAGGTCGCCGGCACGACCGTAGCGGGAAATCAGTTTGGCCTCCAGGTCATAAACCGCAGACTCGGCCGCCCGCTGCGGTGACATGCCGCGCGCCATGCGGCTGACAATCTCGTAGCTGATACAGCCTTTCATCAGATCTTCGCCGAGGCCGGTGGCGGTGGCGGCGCCGACTTCACTGTCGGCGTAGAAGCCGGAGCCGGATACCGGTGAGTCGCCTACGCGGCCAGGGCGCTTCATAAACAGGCCGCTGGTAGAGGTGGCGACCGACATTTTTTGTTGGCCGTCGAGCGCGATCACGCCCACGGTGTCGTGCCCGGTGTAGGGGCTTAGCCCGCGATCGAGGGTTTCACGCTTGCGCTTGAGGTAATGATTGTGCGCCCGCTCGGTCAGCATCGTTTTGCTTTCAAAACCTCGATCTTTTGCCCACGCTTCGGCTCCCTGGCCCACCATAAAACTGTTAAAACGCTCTTCGCTGAGGGCCCTGGCGACCAGGATCGGGTTAGCGATATTCCTTACCCCGGCGACGGCGCCGAGCGCGAGGCTGGTGCCGTCCATAAAGGCGGCGTCCAGCTCGACTTCACCCTTTTCATTGGGCAGGCCGCCGAAGCCGACCGATTTATAGAATGGATAATCTTCTACGCATTTGACCGCATGCACCACGGCGTCGCTGGCCGAACCGCCTTGCTGCAGCCGTTCGGCGGCTTCACCAACGCCTTCCCATGCCATACGCCAGGTGGCGATCGTTCCCCAGTTTGCTGATAACGTCATGTTTAACTACTCCGTGGCGGGTTTGCTTTCAGTCACCTGTGCCGGTGATTCACTGGCCCGGTACTGCCGGTCAACGACCTTCAGGAACGGCAGGTATATCAGCGCCCCGATGCACAGGTTAATCAGTTGGATAACCGCGCCGCTCAGGTGCCCGGTGACGATAAATCCGCTCAAGACCGGCGGCAGCGTCCAGGGGATGTACACCCCGGTGGTGGTGGCCACCATGCCAATGGACATGGCGATGTACTGCACCGTGACCAGCACCAGCGGCACAAGGTTAAAGGGGATCAGCATGACGGGGTTCATGATGACCGGCAGGCCAAACAGCACCGGCTCGTTAATGTTGAAAATGGAGGAGCCGACGGCCAACCGTGAGACATTTTTGATGTGCTGGCTGCGGGCGAACAGCAGCATAGCAATCACCAGAGACAATGTTGCCCCTGCGCCGCCCATCCAGATCATGTCGTAAAATTGCTCGGTCACCACGTGCGGCGGCGGCATGCCGGCCTGCGTGGCGGCCAGGTTGTCCATCTGGTTTTCCATCCAGAAGGGACGAAGGATGCCGTTGACCATCGAGCCGGAGTTAATGCCTACCGACCACAGGCTGGTAATACTGAAGCAGGTAAACAGTGCGCCGATGTAAGAGGTGCCGAAGTGGCGGATAGGCGTCGCCAGCACTTCATAGACGAACTGATGAATGGTGTGATAGCCGGTTTTTGCGAACAGCACGCGAACCGCCAGGGCAATAATCAGAATTAGCAGCGACGGGATAAGCGCCGCGAAAGATTTTTGCACCGCCGGAGGGACGCCGTCCGGCATTTTGATGACCCAGTTCTGGCGCAGCATCCAGGCAAACAGCTCCGTACTCGCCAGCGCCCCCAGCATCGCGACAAACAGCCCCTTTGAGCCCAGCCATTCCATTGGGATCAGGTTGCCGACGTCCGGATGTTTGGCAAAAGGCGTGAGGATCAGGAAGCAGGAGAGGGACAAAATGCCGGAGGACATTCTGTCGATGTCGTAGCGCTCTGCCAGCCGGTAGGCCACCAGAAAGCTGATAAAGACCGCCATCGTTGAGAAGATGGCGTTAAAAGGGATTTCAACGGTGGCTGACCAGCCCTCGCCAAAAATAGAGGCCATAAACTGCTGGTAGTGGGTGCTCGGGAACGACGAGATAACCAGCAGAATCGAGCCCACGATAATAAACGGCATGAACGAGATATAGGCGTCGCGAATGGCACCGAGGTGGCGCTGCTGCGCCATTTTGGCGGCCAGAGGCATCAGCCGGGCTTCTAATGCGGCCATCAGGTTTTTCATTTTACCGCTCCGAAAGTAATCACAAGAGACAATTCTTGTGTGCCATTACCTTAGTGATTGTTCGGCGCTAATAAAGTGAGTTAATTCACAGATGAGCCATATAAGTATCATATGATTGCTTAAATTTTTTTTCGTGGCGGAGAAATGAAAATGCCCTGCAAAG